>JBKPBB010000013.1:0-13941 GCA_046744245.1 Thermodesulfobacteriota bacterium | reverse complement strand
GCGGCGCGACCGGCTCCAGCTCTGCGCCCGATAGCGGAAGCTCGCGTAGAAGCGCCGCACGTAGTGCGGGGGCCGGCCCACCGGCCGCGTAAGCATGTGGGCGATCTGCGCCTGGAGCACGTGATTGGCGGGCAAGCGAATCGTGTACTGGAAGCCCTCCGCCTCCAGGTACTCGTACACATCCGGGAGCGCGAACGCCGTCCGGCTCCAACTCCACGCGCTCGCCTACAACCTCGCCAACTTCCTGCGCACGCTGGCCCTGCCGGGCGAGGTCGAGCGGTGGTCGCTGACCAGCCTGCGGGAGAAGGTGGTGAAGATCGGCGCGAAGGTGATCGCCCACGGCCGCTACGCGATCTTCCAGATGGCGGAGGTGGCGGTGCCGCGCGAGCTGTTCGGCCGCATCCTGGAGCGGATCGCGAGGCTGCGGCCTCCAGACCCGGCCCCATGCTGACGCTCGCAGGGTGCAACGGAAGGCCGCCGGGGTCGAGCTGCGCCCGGCGTACGTCCTCGGGGTGCCACAGTCAGGCCGGAAGGCGCCCGGAGACGTCCCGGACCCCCGTGGCGGGCGTCAAGGCCGTGCTCTCCCCCGCCCAGAAGGCGGAAAGTCCTTGCCTTCAAGGCCACGAGGGCGGTATCCAGGCCCGGTGACGGGGATGGGCCCCGTCAATCTGGGAATGTCGGTTGACTGCCCGCGGCGGCACCGGCGGCTCCCGCGATCAGGAAGAAGCCGAGCGTTAGCGCGAGCTGACTGATGCGGCGCCGGGCGATGCTCGCGTTCTCGGCCGCCCTGCTCGCGGGCTGCACTCCGCTCCATCTGTGGGACGTGCACACCACGTCCATGCCGCGGTCGCCGGCTTTCGACGTCGGCGAGCTGGCGCGGGAGCCGGTGGCGACCCTCGGCGTCCTCGCTCCCGCGGGGCTCCAGGGCTTCAGTTCCTCTCTGTCCCAGGCGCTCACCACCGCGCTCGCCGAGGCAGCCCCGTCCCTCCGGGGAATGCCCTCGCTCGACACCGTGAACACGCTCAACGAGCAAGGCCTGGCGGCGGAGTACGCCGAACTGATCGCGGGCTTCCTTCGCAACGGCATCCTGGAGCGCGAGCGGCTGCAGCGGATCGGATCGGCCCTTCGTGCCCGCTACGTGCTCCTCCCCGGGCTCGCCGAGTTCGATGAAGTCCTGATCGACCGGTTCGAGTTCTCCGGCCTCAAGGTGGTCCAGGGTCGGGTCACCACCCTTCGGCTGTGGCTGCAGCTCTGGGACGCCCAGGCGGGCCGGCTGCTCTGGGAGTCGACCGGCGAGGCCACCGTGGCGAGCGAGATCCTGCGGCGCGAGCGGACGGTTCCTCTCGACGGGATCGCCCGGAAGCTGTGGCTGCGCATGATCCGGGAGGGCTTGCTCGAAAGGAGGTCCCAATGACGAGTTACCTCGTGCACTTCTCGAATGTCCTGATGCTCGTGTCCTACTCGGTGCGGGACATTCTCTGGCTGCGCTGGTTCGCGGTCGCCGCCGCTCTCACCAACATCCCCTACTTCCTCGCTCAGCCGGAGACGCTCTGGCCACCCGTCGTGTGGGCACTCGTGTTCACGACCATCAATCTCTATCAGATCACGCGCATCTACCTGGAACGGCGTCCGGTGACGCTCTCGGAAGACGAGCAGAAGCTCTACGAGATGGCATTCCGCTCGCTCCGGCCTCGCGAGTTCGTCTCGCTCACACTGGTCGGCGAGTGGAGGACCGCTGCTGCCGGCGACAGGGTGTTGACGGAAGGGGAACCCGTCTCGTCCATCTGCATCCCGATCTCTGGGACCGTGCAAGTCCGCAAGCAGGGCAGGGACCTGGTGGTGCTCGAGCCGGGACACATGATCGGCACGGGCTTGGCCCTGACCGGCGATCCCTCGCCCGTGGAGGCGACGTTCACCACGACCGCGCGCTACATGTGCTGGCCTCTCCAGAGCATCCGTAGCTTCCTCGACCGGAGGCCCGACCTCCGCGTCACCCTCCAGGGCCTGGTGAACCGCGAGCTCGCCGGGAAGCTCGAACGAGCGTCGTCGATGCTCGCCGCCGAAACAAGCCGTTCGTGCTGAACGGGACGCGAAACACTCGCGGTCTACTCCGTCGGCGGCGTGCCGCCCCCTCGTCCGGCTCACTTCCCGAGCATGCCGCGCTTCAGGTTCTCATCGCCGGGCTCGGGACCGAACCACACGGTGAAGAGCGTTCGGGCGAAGTCGTCTCCAGGAACCGTCCCGCGGACCTCGCTGTCCATCGCGACCTCGAGGCCAGCGCCGGGCCGCCAGGTGAACGACATCGTATCGCCCTTCTTCACGTCGAGGATGAGCGACGTGAACTGGGAAATCGAGTGCTCCATGCTCTTGCCGCCGGCCTTGCGCAGCGACGCAGCCCAGCCGGAGGTCAGGTTGCGACGGTCGATGTCGCGCAAGAACTTCATCGTGACGCGCTTCCGCTGGCGCGAATCGATCACGGTCGCGGGATCGCTCGAAGGCTCCTCGAGGTAGAGGGCACCGACGTACGCTTTGATGCGCAGCCGGGTCGCCTCCCGCAGTCCCATGCCGTTCAGCCGGAGCGTAGCGCCGTCGACCACCACCGTGTCGGGCTGCTCGATGCCCGCGAGCATCCGCCCCTGCGCGGGTGCGACCGCGAGGAGAGCGAGCAGCGGCGCGATCGGGGCGAGGCGTGTCATGGTTCCTCCCCGTGGAGCTCGTCCACCTTTTCCCGGATGGTGGGCAGCGCTGCCTCGGCGGCGCGCCGCCCCTCCTCGATGATTGCCGCGGCCTTCCAGAACTCGAGCACCCAGAACGCGCGCAGATCGGGTTTGACGAGGACGTCGGCCTCGCCCGCCCGGTCGTTGCCGAGCTCGTGCTGCATGATCTGCAGGATGCGTACGACGACGTCGAAGCTGTTCGGTAGGCGCGCAGCGTCACGGGCCGCGATCGGGTTCGCCCGCGCTAACATCTGCAGTGCCGCCTCGAGCGGGTTCTTGGCCCCGGGGTAGACCGGGGGCACGACGTTCACTCCGATCACGAGATCCGCGCCCATGCTGCGCGCGGTCTCCGCCGGGACGGGATCGCTCATGCCGCCGTCGACCAGGACGTGCTCGCCGATCCGGAACGGCGAGAAGATCCACGGCGCCGAGAAGCTCGCACGCATCGCGTCGCTGAGGTCACCGTCCGCGACCTCGACGCGCGCGCCGGTCGTGATGTCCGTGGCGACCGCCCGGAACGGAGTCTCGAGGTCGGCGAACGTGCGCCCTTTGATCGGGCCGAGCGACTCGAGGAGGCGCTGGAAGTGCTCGCCCGCGAAGAGCCCTGGGCGCGCCAGGTTGAAGTCGGCCGCGAGGTAGAGCAAGCGCGGCAGGATGCGCACGAGGTCAGGGATGTGTCGGACGCTCGTCGCCATCTCCTCCAGCCGCGCGGGCGGGAACCCGAGCGCGTAGTGGGCGCCGATGATCGCTCCCATGCTGGCTCCGGCGATGACATCGACGGGGATCCGCTCGCGCTCGAGGACCTCGAGGACGCCGATGTGCGCGAGCCCCCAGGCGGCGCCGCTGCCGAGCGCGACCCCGACGCTCCGCCGTGTCAGGTAGCGGGCGAGCCGGGCGAGGGCTCGGGAGCGCCCGGGCCCGTCGACCGGGAGGGAGACGACCTCGTTGGCGGCCAGCGCGGGACGGGAGTCGCTCCGACCGTCGTGGACGAAGCCGACGCGCCGCGAGCCGGTCTCGCGAGCGGGCGGTGGACGACCCTCGATGCGGATCAAGACGGTATCGGCGAGGTGGGCGAGGTCGGGCTCCGCGCCGGCCAGATCGGCATCGAGCTCGACGAGCACGACGGGCGCCTGCGCCGTCCGCGCCGCCAGCTCCGCCGCGAGTCGCTCGCGCAGCGCACCACCCTCCCGGGCCACGCCGGGGACGACGACGTCGGGACGATCCCGGCGCGCGGCCACGGCCGGCGCACGGGCAGGGGACGTCACCGTGACGATCGACACGGCGCGGCCGAGCTCGCCCTCGACCGCGCCGGCCAGCGCCTCGATGAAGGCCCGCCGACCCTCGCTCGACGTCCAGCCCTCGAGCACAACGACCTCGCTCGGTCGCTTGGTCCGGCCGCCCACGGCGTGCAGCGCCACCTTCAACCGCCGGCCGAGGAGGAGGGACACTCGCTGGTGGAGCGATGGTTGGAGCTCGAGCAGGCGATCGAGCGAGCCCCGCGGCAGGACGAGGAGCACGGCGTCGAGCGCGACGCGTGTGGTCACGGCCCGCCGCTCGCCCGGGACGAGGACCGCCTCGCCGAACACCTCTCCCGGCCCGTACCGCGCGATGGCCTGCGTGCCGTCGACGACGTCGACGGCACCCGAGACGATCAGGTAGAGCGCGTCGGCGTCGTCGCCGGCCTGGTAGAGCGTCTCACCCTTGGCGAGCACGATCTCCCGGAACAGACCCGCGATCCCCTGGCGCTCCGCCTCCCCGAGACCACGGAATGCGGGCAGCGTGAAGAGGCTCTGTTGGGCGCGTGGACTCAGCACGAGGCGCGGACCTCGGAAGAAGCCATCGAGGGCACCCTAGCGCGCACAACGGACTGGCAGTACCGCTGCGGGCGAATGGCCACCCCGCTTCGCTATCACATCCTTGCGGCCGGAAGCACGACCGCGACGCGGCTCGCGTGAGCTCGCCTGAAATCGCATGAGACCGATCTCGAGCGGTCTTTGCCAGGCGGCAGTCCCCTGCGCTATAGAGCACACGCTTCGTTGACAGCTCCAAGGAGGGTCGTCTGCATGCGATCGCTCATGGTGCTTGGCGCCGGTCTCGCGGTGTGCGCGCTCGGATCGGTCGCCGCGGCAGCGGGTGAGGGTTCGCTCACCAGCCAAGTGAAGGAGGGGTGCAAGGCGGAGCTCGAATCGTATTGCAAGGGGGTGACGCCGGGCGAGGGGCGCCTGCTTGCCTGTCTCTACGCCTTCGAGGACAAACTCTCTGCCCGCTGCGACTACGCGCTCTACGATGCGGCGATGCGTCTCGAGCGCGCGGTGGCGGCGCTCTCGTACGGCGCTACCGAGTGCAAGGCTGACATCGACAAGCACTGTGCCGCGGTCCAGCCGGGCGAGGGACGCATCCTCGATTGCCTCAAGAAGCAAGGGGACAAGCTCAGCAAGCGCTGCGATCAGGCGATTAAGGACGTGGGACTCGAATAGCCAGGTCGCCGCGTGAGCCGGTTCTCACAGGCGGGCAACCTTCCCGTCCCCCGCTCATGCTCATGCGCCCATCCCTGGGTGCCTGGCCCTCACGCGGGCATACCGGCGAGCGATCCGCGAGTTTGAAATGCTCTCCCGGGGATGCACATGGATCGCGCTCTTCTGGCTTCTCCGCGCCTGCTCGGCGCGCGCCGGGCCTGCCTCGATGGTCGTCGAAGGCGGCCCGGACCAGGTGATCGCGGCGGCCGTCGAGGCGACGCACAGCGGCGGGAAGGTCGTCATCGAGGGCGATCCGCTCGCGTCCGTCGTCGTGTTGCCCGAGCTCTACGAGCGCCGTGGCTTCCGACCGGCATGGACCGGCCCGGCGGTCGTCGACGAGCTCGTCCGCGCCATCCGCGAGAGCGCGGACGACGGCCTCGATCCCGCCGACTATCACCTCGCGGCCATCGAGCGGGTGCGCGCGACGACGCCGGCGACGCAGGAGACCCAGGCTCGGCTCGACCTCCTACTGACGGACGCGGCGGTGCGGCTCGCCTACCACCTCCGCTTCGGCAAAGTCGACCCCGAGGCGCTCGACGTGGACTGGAACCTGGAGAGCGACCTCGGCGGCATAGACCCGGTGACCGTCCTCCAGCAGGCGATCGAGCAGAGTCGCATCTATCAGGCACTGGAGGAGCTGAAGCCGCGCTACCCGTTCTACACGCGGCTCAGGGGCGCGCTCGCCGAGTACCGGCGCATCGCGGCCGCCGGCGGGTGGAACACCATCCCCGCGGGCGGCCCGCTCAAGCGCGGTGTAAACGACGCGCGCGTGACGCTGCTGCGCCGCCGCCTCGGCGTGACCGGCGACCTGCCAGACACGGCCACGTCGGATCCGTCGTCCCGGTACGACGAGGCGGTGGAGAGAGGCGTGAAGGCGTTCCAGGAGCGGCACGGCCTCCCGGCCGACGGTGCCGTCGGCCCGGCGACCCTCCGTGCGCTCGACGTCCCCATCGCCGCACGCATCGATCAGATCCGCGCGACGCTGGAGCGCTGCCGCTGGGTGATGCACGACCTTCCAGACCGCTTCGTGCTCGTCAACGTGGCGGGTTTCACCGTCGCCATGGTGGGCACGGACGGACCGACGTGGGAGTCGCCCGTCGTCGTCGGCAAGCCGTACAGCAAGACGCCGATCTTCCGCGCCGACATGCGCTACATCGTCCTCAATCCGACCTGGACCGTCCCTCCGGGCATCATGCGAAAGGAGGTGATCCCGGGGATGCGCCGCGATCCGCGGTACCTCGAGCGCAAGGGCTACGTGATGGTGAATGGCCAGGTCGTCCAGCCCGCCGGCCCGAAGAACGCCCTCGGGCGCGTGAAGCTGATCCTGCCGAACCCGCACCACGTGTACCTGCACGACACGCCGCAGAAGACCTACTTCAACGAGACCAGCCGCACCTTCAGCCACGGTTGCGTGCGGGTCCAGAAGCCCTTCGAACTCGCCGCCCTCGCGCTCGACGATCCCGCGTGGACGACGCAGGCGCTCATCGACGCGGCGGAAACCGGGAAGACGCGCACCATCGTCCTTCCGAAGCCGCTGCCCGTCCTCATCCTGTACTGGACGGCGGCGGTGGGCCGCGACGGACGCGTGCAGTTCCTCCCCGACGTCTACGGGCGGGATCCGGCCGTCATCCGCGCTCTCGCCGCCAAATTCGCCTTCCGCAAACGGCCGGTCCTCGGCGCGACGGCGGCTCGTGCCACTCGTCGGGTTGATATCCACGGGACGGCGAACGACTGAGGCGCGGAGCCGATACCTTGGTGATCAGAGCGTCGCCGCGGAAACCCTGCGACTCGCTACTTCACCGAATAGCCGCGGCTGTCCATGCAGGCCGCGAAGGCGCGCGCCCAGTCGTCCTGCCCCTGCGCCTGAGCCGCCTGTTGCTGCTGCTTCGAGCGATGGCGCCCGACGGCGCCCCCGACCGCCGCGCCAATCGCGGCGCCCTTACCGGCGTCCCCGCCGATGGCGCCCCCGGCGGCGCCCACCGCCGCCCCGCGCGCCGCACCACCCACCACACCCCGCCCGTGGGTGCCTGGTCCGGTCGGTGCCTGAGATGGCGGCGCTTGCTGGGTCGCCCACTGCTGGCACGCGGCGGTGTCGTTGTCTTGCTGGGCCTTGGTCTGACCGCGGTTTGGAGACACGAAGACGCGCGGCGCCGCTTGCTGACCGAAGACGGCGACCGGGCAGGCAAGGATAGCCAGACCAGCTGCGATTGTCGCGAGACGGTTTGTCATCACCCTCCTCCGTCTATGCCGAAGCGTGTTTGATCCGGGGTCCTAGCGCCGCGTACGAAGAAGCGTGGGCCAAGTCAACCGTCGCCGCGCGGGACCATACGTTCGCGTCGACTCCACGAAGCGCAGGCCCAGGGCTGGGAGATCTGCACGCGCCGCGGCTACAAGATGGCGATCGTCGCCGTCGCGCACCGCTCTGTCGCCTCCTCTACGCGCTGCTCCGTGACCGCACGGACTTCCAGCCGGCGCGCCTCGGCGTCGAGGAAGGGCCGTTCACCCAAACCGTCACGCGGCGCTATCGGTTGACACCAAAGTCCGCCGGCCCGCCTCGCCTCCGCTTGATGGCTGACCGATCCCACTGCATGTCCACGAGCGAGCCCGTGATCCCGTGTTACCCCGTGGGCCTCGAGCCCAGAGAAACCGAGTGGGGCCGGGCTCTCCGCAACGCAATCTGGGGCGACCTCGACCCCGAATGGACGGCTGGCGACGGCGCAGCGAGAAGCGTCCTTCGATTACACAGAGCAATCGACGCCCGCGGGCTCAGGGTGGGGCTCGCCGAACAAGCCTTTGGCGCATTGTGGCAAGCGCGATCACGTGGTCGACTACTAGACTAGGTTAGCTCGACCATACCAAGATGAGCTATCGGCCGGACTTCCGTCGTTATCTGCAGTTCAGTCGCGACCGGAATGCTCGCGAGCTATCTGGCGCACGGCATGAGTGCCGCGAGGACAACGGGGACGCTCGGTCCCGTGCGCGCGGTCCGCGTGGATCGGGCGGTCGCACTCCGCGATTTGACGCGAAGCGTGACCACGACGGGCGATCTAGGCGGGCCACGCGCAGTGTCCTCCTGGAGCAGGCCTGTACGACGCCTTCGGCGATCACCCCGAGACCGTCATTTTGCCCGGCTCCATCGGCCAAGTTGAAAGCGAACGGCGCTGGGGCGAAGTAGCAGGGTCAGACAGCTCGAGAGGAGAGAAGGCATGGACCCAGCAACCGGCGATGTGAGGGAACGACAACGGTTGAACGAGGCGCGCGAGGGGGGAATCCCGTGGAAGAAATGGGGACCATACTTGAGTGAGCGGCAGTGGGGCACGGTTCGCGAGGACTACAGCAAAGAGGGTGACGCCTGGAATTTCTTCACCCACGATCACGCCCGCTCGCGCGCCTACCGCTGGGGCGAGGACGGCATCGCCGGCCTTTCCGATGACAAACAGCACCTGTGCTTCGCGCTGGCCCTGTGGAACGGGAAGGATCCCATCCTCAAAGAGCGCCTCTTCGGGCTCAC
Source organism: Thermodesulfobacteriota bacterium (assembly GCA_046744245.1). Taxonomy (GTDB): domain Bacteria; phylum Desulfobacterota; class Binatia; order DP-6; family DP-6; genus DP-6. The sequence continues at coordinate 5,197 of JBKPBB010000013.1, read as the reverse complement.
CAACAGCGAGGGCAACCACGGCGAGGACGTCAAGGAGTACTACTTCTACCTCGACAGCACGCCGACCCACTCGTACATGAAGTACCTCTACAAGTACCCCCAGGCGGCCTATCCCTACGCCGACCTGGTGGAGACGAACCGCCGCCGTTCCCGGAACGAGTTCGAGTATGAATTGCTCGACACCGGTGTCTTCAATGACGACCGCTACTTCGACGTATTCGTGGAGTACGCCAAAGCCGGTCCGGAAGATATCCTCGTGCGGATCACGGCAGCCAACCGGGGGCCGGACCCGGCTGAACTGCACCTCTTGCCGACGTTGTGGTTCCGCAACGACTGGGCGACGTGGATTGCCGAATCCAACAGAGCGGCCGAGAAACCAAACCTCAGGCAGATCGCGGCAGCGGCGGGCACGAGCGCGGTCGCGGCCACCCATTCGGTAGTGGGTGACTTCGTCCTTTCCTGCGAAGGCGAGGTGCCGCTGCTCTTCACCGACAACACGACGAACCACGAGCGGCTTTTCCCCGGGCAAAAGAACGAGAGCCCGTACGTCAAGGATGGCATCAACGACTGCGTGGTACAGGGCAATCAGGCCGCCGTGAACCCGGAAAAGCAGGGCACCAAGGTCGCGGCGCACTATCGTGTGACGATTGCGCCCGGCCAGTCGGCGACCGTGCGGCTGCGCCTGACCGGCCAGTCCGCTGCCGGTAAGAGTGGGAAAACCAAGACCACCCCATCCGGCTTCGGCGCGGAGTTCGACAAGATCATGGCCGTGCGGCTGCAGGAGGCGGACGAGTTCTACCGCTCTGTGACCCCGCCTTCCGTCTCCCCGGACGCGGCCAACGTCATGCGCCAGGCCATCGCCGGCATGCTCTGGAGCAAGCAGTTCTTCTTCTTCGACGGTGACAACTGGCTGGACGAGCACTTCTCCAACCCTCTGCATACCGGATATCACCACTCCCGGAACTCGGAGTGGTTCCACATGTTCAACGAGGACATCATCTCGATGCCCGACAAGTGGGAGTACCCCTGGTATGCGGCCTGGGACCTGGCGTTCCACACGCTCCCGCTCTCGATCGTGGACCCCGAGTTCGCCAAGGACCAGATGGGTCTGATGCTTCGCGCCACTTACCAGCACCCCAACGGTCAGATGCCTGCCTACGAGTGGAACTTCAGCGACGTGAACCCCCCGGTCCACGCCTTTGCGACCCTGTTCCTCCATCGCACCGAGCAGGCGCTGCGCGGCGAGGCGGACGTGGACTTTCTCAAGTCGACCTTCAACAAGCTCCTGCTGAACTTCACCTGGTGGGTGAACCGCAAGGACCGTTTCGGCAAGAACGTCTTCGAAGGAGGCTTCCTCGGCCTCGACAACATCGGCGTCTTCGACCGCAGCGCGCCGCTTCCCACCGGCGGGCAACTGGAGCAGGCGGACGGCACGGCGTGGATGGCCCTCTTCAGCCAGAACATGTTGGAGCTCGCGGTGGAGCTCGCTGCGCATGACCGCACCTACGAGGCCATGGTCTTCAAGTTCGCGGAGCACTTCTACTACATCGCCGCGGGGATGAACCGGCGCGGGGCGGACGGCATGTGGGACGAAGAGGACGGCTTCTACTACGACCTGCTGCGGCTCCCCGACGGCAGCGCCACGCGGCTCAAGGTGCGCTCGATGGTGGGCCTCCTCCCGCTGTGCGCCACCACGGTGATCGAGGAGTGGCAGCGGGAACGCGTCCCGCGGGCGCTGGGTAACATCCAGGAACGGCTGCGCCGGATGCCCGAACTTTCGGCGACCATGCACCCTACCGGCCCGGGTCATCTCGGGGTAGCCGAGCGGGGGATGATCGCGCTGCTCAATCCGGAGCGGCTCCGCCGGATCCTGGCGAAGATGCTCGACGAGAACGAGTTCCTGGGCCCCTACGGCATCCGCTCGCTTTCCAAGTTCCACGAGCAGCACCCGTACGTCCTCCACGCCGGCGGTCAGGAGTACCGGGTGGACTATCTGCCCGCCGAATCGAATACCGGCATGTTCGGCGGCAACTCCAATTGGCGGGGGCCGGTCTGGATGCCGGTGAACGCTCTCCTCATTCGGGCACTCCTGAGCTTCTACTTGTACTATGGCCACAACTTCAAGATCGAATGCCCCACCGGTTCAGGCAGGATGATGAACCTCTTCGAGGTGGCCAGGGAGATCTCGGACCGCCTTGCCGGGATATTCCTGCGGGATGCGCGGGGCCGGCGGCCTGTCTACGGGGGAATGGAGAAATTCCAGGCCGACCCGCACTGGCGCGACCACATCCTGTTCTACGAGTACTTCCATGGGGACAAGGGCGCGGGGCTCGGTGCGAGTCACCAGACGGGATGGACAGGATTGGTGGCGAAGCTGATCCAGCTGTTCGGATTACTCGATGGGGAGCAGTTGCTCGAGGTTGGTAGGGCAGCGGCCTTCGTCCGTGGAAAGCAGGTGGGTAACGTGCGGAAATGAAGGCCTTACCCGCTCAGCCCCCGGACGGATGACTCAATTGATCCAACCCTGTTGGTTCGAATCGCTTCCTGTCCTTCGTATTCATGCGTATTCATGAGCACGCGTCCTTTCTAGTGGGCGAGCGCTGCGACGGCGACTGACTCATCACCGAGTCACTCTCCCGATCGCTTCCGACGCGGTCCTGCCGGTGATGACGACGGCAGCGCACGCAGCGCGGTCGCGATCTCGTGGCCCAGATCGGTCAACATGGCGCTCAATGCCGCCGTGCTGGCGGCGGTGTCGCCCGGTCGTCCAGGCCGCGTGAGGGTCGTCTCTCGCGCGACCAGCTGGCGATTGCGCTCCAGGTCCCTGATGGACCACCGTGACTGGAGATGGGCCTCTCCCGCGGTGTCGCTCTCGAAGCGCAGCAGCTGGACCACGATCTGATAGTCGACCCGTGCGCTCCCGAGCCAGGGATACGGCACGATGGCGTCCCTCCCGAGCTCGCCACCGATGCTCTGGAGAAGCACCGAGGACACGTTCGCGCCGAGCGGCTCGGCCCAGCGATCCCACTGCGAGTAGGCGACCTCCGTCGGCGACACCCGCGTCGCGACCTGATTCCTGTCGAGGTACGAGGCGAGGACGACGGGCCCGAGGCCGTAGAGAATCGTCCCGCCCGGCGCCTCGGCACGGTCGGCGTTCGCCGGCGGCGACGCAGTCAGAGTCAGAGTGTAGAAGCGGGAGCGGTCGGGTATCGGGCCCAGCACTGAGCACGCGCTCGCGATCACGCAGGCGACCACCAGCACCTTCGCGGACCCCGTCATCTTGGTCCCCTTGCTTTCACCTCGGTTCCACGCACGAGCGCGCTCGGGTTACGGTCGAGAGAGTCCGCGAGCAAGCGCACGGAGTGCGCCGCCCCCGCCATCTCCCGGAGCGCCGTCGCGAGGTCGACCGCCAGCGGGCCATCGGGCGCGATCAGAACCTGCAAGGTCTTCAGCGTCGCGTTGGCACTCGCGGACGTGCCTTCGAGGCTGTCCAGGAAAGGTCCTCTCACGCGGACGATTAACGGGCGCAGGTCCGTCACCGCCCCGTTCATATTCGACAACATCACCGGCAGGGTCTGGAGGGCCTGCTGGAGGCCCGGCGATTGCGCCACACGGTCGATCGAGTCGAGGGCTCTTGTGGCGGAGTCCGCCAGCCCCTCGAGATTGATCGCGTCGAGCTTTCGGACGACATCGCGTGCCGCGGCTTGGATCTGCTGCATGCTCGTCGGAATGGTTGGAATCTCCAGCAATCGCGAGGTCGGCGGCAGTATGTGGGTCGGGGGGATCTCGGGGTTGAAGTCGAGCTGCACGAGCAGCAGCCCGGTGAGGAAGCTCTGCGAGACCAGCTGGGCGCGCAAGCCGAGCTCGACCAGCTGCTTCACTCTCGCCCTGTCGAGCGTCCCCGTCGCACCCTCCTGCGTCAACTTGTCGTTGTCGATCTCGATGATGACAGGGATGCGGAGACCTCGCTTGACGGACTCCAGAGTCGGCCCCCCCGTTTGCTCGGGGAGGCGGATTCGCACCGCCGCCACCGACCCGATGTCGACGCCCTTGAACTTCACCGGCGCCCCGACGTTGAGCCCCATCACGTCGCCGGTGAAGTAGCACACGGCCTTCGTGGTCCGCTTGAACAGCTTCCCGGAGCCCAGGACAAGGACGCCGGCGATCGCCAGCACTATGGCGCCGACCACGAAGACACCGATCACCACCGGGTTCGCTTTGCTGCTCATGGAGCCCCCTTCTCACCATCGGATGCGCCGCGCCGCAGGAACCGGCGGACCGTGTCGTTTCCAGTACGCAGCAGCTCCTTGGGCGGGCCGAGCGCCGTCATCGTGCGCGTCTCGACGTCGAGGAACACGCTGTTGGTCGCGATCGCGAAAATGCTCGCCAGCTCGTGCGTGACGACCACGATCGTCGAGCCCAGGCTCTCGCGCAGCTGGAGGATCAGATCGTCGAGCAGCTGCGAGCTGATCGGATCCAGCCCCGCCGACGGCTCGTCGAAGAACAGGATGTCCGGGTCGAGCGCCATCGCGCGCGCGAGACCGGCACGCTTCTGCATACCGCCGCTGATCTGGGACGGGAAGAAGTCTTCGAAGCCCTTGAGCCCGACGAGCGCCAGCTTGAGCGACGCGATCTCGCGGATCTGCGCCGGCGTCAGGTCCGTGTATTCGCCGAGCGGCAAGCCGATGTTCTCGGCCAGCGTCATCGAGCTCCACAGCGCGCCGCTCTGATAGAGCACCCCGAAGCGACGGAGCATCTGCTGGCGTCGCGCCGGCTCGGCTGCGGTGAAACTCTCCGTGCCGTAGAGGATCTCGCCGCTCGCCGGCTCGTTCAGCCCGATGAAGTGCCGGAGCAAGGTGCTCTTGCCGCAACCGCTGCCGCCCATGATGACGAATACGTCGCCGTGGCGGATCGTGAAGTTGAGATCGCGCATGATCACGAAGCTGCCGTACGCCATCGTGAGGTTGCGCACCGTGATGTGCGCCTGCGAGTCCGTGGCCGGGCTCGCTGCACGCGTGGTATCCATCGCGTGTGGTCGCTCTCAGATGCCGAGGACGTAGAACATGACTGCGAAGATGCCGCATGCGCTGATGATGAAGACGATGCCGGTCACCACCGCGCGGGTCGCCGCGTCGCCCACCGCCGACGAGCTGTTGCCGCACTGCATGCCGCGAAGGCATCCAGCGATCGCGATCAG
>JBKPBB010000255.1:0-4700 GCA_046744245.1 Thermodesulfobacteriota bacterium | reverse complement strand
ATCTGGCCCGGGGTGCGGACGGCTGATATAGAAGCCCGATGGAGCGGTTCGGCGTGGAGGCCGGGGCGGTGACGGCGGCGCGGGCGCGGGCCGCGGCCCTGGGCGAATCCGCGGGCGCGGCGGAGCTGCCGAGGCGCGCCGGCGCGGGCGCCTCCCTCGCCGACGAGGAGCTGGCGGCGCTCCTCCTCTCGCCCCACGTCTCGACCGAGGCGCTCCTCGCCATCGCCGCGGCGCGGCGGCCGGCGGGCAGCCCGCACCTCGAGACCTTCTCGCCGCTCTACCTCACCAACGAGTGCGACGCCGAGTGCCTGATGTGCGGCATGCGGCGCACCAACGAGGAGCTGGTGCGCGAAACGGCGGATGCCGCCACCGCCGAGGCGCAGCTCGACATCCTCCATCGCCGCGGGCTCCGGGCGGTGGCGCTCTTGACCGGTGAGTACCACCACGGCGGGCACCGGCGGAGGATGATCGCACGCACTGCCGAAACGCTGCGCGCCGCGCTCGTGCGCGGCTTCACGCACGTCCTCGTCAACATCGGGGCGCTCGACGCGCCCGAGTACGAGACGCTGCTGGCCGGCGTGCCGCGCCGGCCCGACGGGCGCGTCGCCCCGCGCGTCACCATGTGCACCTTCCAGGAGACCTACAGCCCGGAGGCCTACGCGCGCTTCATGGGGACGAACCCGGAGAACCCGCGCAGCGACTTCGCGCGCCGGCTCACGAACTTCGACCGCGCCTGCGACGCGGGGATGCGGGTCGCGAACCCGGGCGTCCTGCTCGGCTTGAACCCCGACGTCGCCTTCGAGCTGCTCGCGTTGGTGGCGCACGTGCGCCACCTCCGCCGGCGCGGCATGGAGGTGTACGTGAGCCTGCCGCGGCTCCGCAAAGCGTCGGGCACGCGGCACGCCGCCGGCGTGAGCGACGACCTCCTCTGCCGCCTGGTCGCGGTGCTCTCCATGGGCCTGCCGGAGGCGAAGGTCGTCATCTCGACGCGCGAGCCGCCGGCGATGCAGCGCCGCCTCCTGCCGGTGATCGGCGTCCTCACGCCGGGCTCGCCCGGCGTCGCGCCCTACACCGAGACGGGGGCGCGCTTCGCGCTCGAGGCGAGCCAGTTCGAGGTGCTCGATCACCGGCCGATCGAGGCGATCCTCGGCGAGATCCTCGCCGCCGGCGCCACCATCGACTGCTACGAGCCGGCCCGCGGGGCCTGAGGCGGCCGTGCGTACGGCCGTCGTGCTCGGGACGAACTTCCTCGTCGGCGCCGCCGTGCTCGCCTGGGTGCTCGTCCGACACGGCGCGCCGGCCCTGGAGCTGCTCGCGAGCGGGCCCCGGCTCGGGCTCCTGGTGCTCTTCCCGCTCGCGGTCGCGGCCAGCTTCACGGCCTACGCGTGGCGCTGGAAGGTCCTGCTCGCGGGCCTGGGCGCGCGTCCTCGCCTCGCCGCGCTGGTCGGCTACCGCGCCGCGGGCCAGAGCCTCTCCTCCCTCATCCCGAGCGGGAAGCTGGGCGGCGAGCCGCTGCGCACGCTGCTCCTCGCCCGCGGCGGCGTGAGCGGCGCGCAGGCGATCGCCGCCGTCGCCGTCGATCGGACGCTCGAGATGGGGGGCGCGGCCGCCTTCGCGTGCGCCTACGCGCTCGTGCTCCTCCGTCGCGGCGTGCCGGCGCTCGAGGGGGCGCTCGTCACCGTCTCGCTCGGCGCGGCGGCGCTCACCCTCGGAGTCGCACTCACGGTGCGGCGGCTCCGCCGCGGGGCCGGGCTGGTGACGGCGCTCGCACGCAGCTCCGGGTTGACGCGCCTCGCCTTCGTGCGCCAGCAGATGGACGTCCTCGGCGCCGCCGAGGAGGAGGCGGCGCGGCTCATCGCTCAGCCGCAGCGCATCGCCCGCGCCTTCGCGCTCGGCCTCGCCGCCAACCTGCTCGTGCTGGGCGAGTACGCGCTCCTGCTCGCGGCCTTCGGCCTCCCGAGCGGGCCGGTCGCGGTGGTGGCGGCCGTGTTCGCGACCGGCGCCGCGCACTCGCTCCCCGTCCCGGCCGCCGTCGGCGCGCTCGAGGGCGCGGAGCTGTGGCTCTTCCGGATGCTCGGCCATCCGCCGCCGGTCGGCCTGGCCGTCGGCCTCGTGGTGCGGCTCCGCGAGGTGGCGTGGATCGTGCCCGGGATCCTCTACCTCATGATGCGCGCCCCCGGGCTCACGCGCGGTGCTTTGACAACCCCACCCGACCCCTGTACGCGCGCCCCCGAGCCCCCGCCCGCCCGGGCAGTCTCGATGCGAGGAGGAGGAGGAGGATGATGCGCGGCGTGGTCGTGATGGCGGTGGCTCTCCTGTGGGCCGTCCCTGCGCGTCCGCAGGATCGTCCGCTGCCGGGGAAGAAGCTGGCGATGATGTCGCGGGGTGCCAGGCAGATGACCGTCTTCATCGCCAAGGCGCGGCTCGACACCCAGTTCCAGCCCGAGGTCACGGGCGCGAAGCTCCGGATCGTCAACCCGACCTCCGGCGAGTCCAGGGTCGTCGACCTGCCGGCGTCGGGTTGGAGCGCGAACGCCCACGGCACCGTGTTCAAGTTCAAGAACCCGTCCGCGCCCGGCTCGTCGCCGGTCAAGGCCGCGCTCGTCAAGCACAAGTCGGGAATCACGGTCATCGCGAAGACGACCGGCATCACGCTCGACGAGCCGACGCAGGGCAGCGTCGGGCTGGTACTGGCCTTCGGCGCGCTCCACTACTGCGCCCTCTTCGGCGGCGAGGTGGCGCAGGACGAGCCGGGGAAGTTCGTCGCCAAGAAGGCGCCGGCGCCGGCGGCCTGCTCGGGCAGCGTGGGCTGCGGCAGCGGGCTCATCGACGGCGACGAGCAGTGCGAGGAGGATGCGGACTGCGGCGTGCAGAAGCAGTGCCTGCAGTGTCAGTGCGTCGTGGCGGGCGACGTGGGCGTGAGCCTGCTCTGGTCGGACACCAACGACCTCGACCTCCACGTCATCGATCCGAGCGGCGAGGAGATCACGTGGTTCAACCGCACCAGCGCGAGCGGCGGCATGCTCGACGTCGACGCGAACCCCGGGTGCTTGACGCCGACGACCATGCCGCTCGAGAACGTCTTCTGGCCGGTCGGCGGCGCGCCGCACGGGACCTACGTGGTGCGGGTCAACTTCTACGCGCTCTGCCCGGGCGGCGCCGCGGCGCCGGCGTTCACGGTACGCACGGTCGTCGACCACGCGCTGACCACCTTCGACGGGACCGCCACCACGCCCGACCGGCCGTGCGACGACTGCGGCAGGGGCGATTCCCCGTGCGCCTGCGTCGACGTGACCTCGTTCACACGCTGAGCGCCGGACGGCGGCCGCACACGGCGGCCGCCCACATGCCCGCGTAATAGGCGCGCAGCCGGACCGCGTCGGGCACGACCTCGAGCGCCGTGAAGCCGGCGCGCGCGAGCGCGCCGAGCCACTCCTCGGCGGTCAGGAAGCCCGGTGTGGCCCGCGTCTCGGGGGCGAGGTCGACGTCCGTGAAGCTCGCGAGCAGCCGGAAGGGGAGCTCGGCGCCCACCGGCTCGCCGCGGCGCGGCCGGAGGCCCTCGCCGATCACGAGCCAGCCCCCGGGGACGAGCGCCGCACGCGCCTCGGCGAGGACGGCCTCGAGGTCGCGCGCGAGGTGGAAGACGTTCACGCCCCAGACGAGCCGGACACTCCCCGGCGCGACGCCTTGCGCAGCCCACGGCGCGTTCACGTCGAGCGCGGCGAAGGCGAGCGGCGCCCCCGGGTGCGCGGCGCGGAGCGTGCGCTCGGCGCGGCGGCGGAAGAGCGCCACCGGCTCGGTCACGAGGTAGGCCGAGAGCGCACCGAGCGTGTCGCGCTCCGCGAGCGCCTCGAGCAGCGCCTCGGTGGCGCTACCGAGCCCGGCGCCCACCTCGAGCACGGGGCCGCCGGCGAGGCGCGCGGCGGCGACCTGCGCCGTCACCCGGTTGTTGAGCGCGTAGTAGCCGTTCTGGTTGCTGAAATACGCGACCCAGAGCGGCAGCTTGCGGAAGAGCGCGCTCTCGCCGTCGGTCTCCCCGCGCGCCACCCGGGGGTAGAGCGTCGCCGCCTCGTCGAGGAGGGCGAAGGCCGGGGCGTAGGAGGCGTCTGCCGCGAGGCCCTCGGCGCGCAGCGCCGTCAGGTCCGGCGACGGGAGCGGCCCGGGCAGGCGGTACCTCGCGCCCGCCGCGCGCGCCACCACACCCGCCAGCGCGAGCCGCTCGAGGAGCCAGCCGAGCGCCGGCGCGAAGCGCGGGACGAAGCCGCGCGCGGCGAGGATCTCCTCGACCGAGCGCGGCTCGGCGAGGAACGGCGGCAGCTCGAGCCGCGCCGCGAGGTCGATCGCGAGCTCGAGTGCGTAGTGCTCCACCAGCTCGCAGCTCCGGTGCTGCCGCGGGTTGAAGAGCACATCGCCGAAGCCCGCCTCGGCGAGGAGCGCGTAGAGGCGCGGATCGACGGGCGAGGGGACGAAGGGCGGCATCAGCTCGCCGGCTCGGGGGCGAGCGTGACGCTGCCCTCGAGGAGGAGGGCGCCGGCCGCGTCGCGCACCTCGACCCGGCAGCGCCAGAAGTGCAGCACGCGGCGCTCGAGGTGCGCCGCGAAGCGAAGCGGCCCCCCATGCGTCGTCGCGTGCACGCGGACGTCGCGATACTCGGCGACGACCGCGCGCCGCGAAAGCCCCCCGGGCCGAAGCCCGGCAGC
>JBKPBB010000275.1:0-8534 GCA_046744245.1 Thermodesulfobacteriota bacterium | reverse complement strand
CAACTGGGTCGCCGACTCCGCGCCCCAGCCCGTGCCGAAGGGCGCACAGCTCGGCACGGTACTGCCCGGCAACCCCGTCTTCGACACGCGGGGCCTGCTCGGCGCGCCGGTGACGGTCCCGGTCACCGTGAGCGGCTCGGGGACGAGGACGGTGACGTTCAATGTGCTCGGCAAGACCACGATCAGCTAGGCGCGCGGCGCGCGGCTTCTCGCTGCTCGAGGCGGTCGCCGCGACCGCCTTCCTCGCCGTCGCCCTGATGGCGTTCGCCGCCAACACGATCTGGCTCACCCGCGACGAGAAGAGCGCCGATTCGACCAGCGCCGCCCACGCTCTGGCGCAGCAGAAGCGGGAGCAGTTGCGGAGCACGCCGCTCGGCGCGGCGGAGGTTAACCCGGGCCCCAACTACACGGACCCGGCGAACCCGCTCCGGGCCGACGGGACCGCGGGAGGCACCTTCACCCGCACCTGGACCGTCTCGGCCAACAACTCGCCGACCTTCGGGCTGCGCACCGTGACCGTGCGCGTCTCGTGGCGGGACACGCGGCTCCACGTCACCACGCTCGCCGCGTACATCCGGTGCAGCACCATCCCATGCTGAGCGCCGCGCGCCGCCGGCCGCACGCGCGCGGCTTCTCGAGCATGGAGGTCCTCGCGGGCCTCGGGCTGACGCTCATCCTGCTCGCCGCGGTCTACAGCTTCCAGCAGGCCCAGCTGAAGGCCTTCTCGACGCAGCAGGTGTACAGCGACAGCCAGAACGTGACCCGGAGCGTGATCGACGTGATGGCGCGCGAGCTCCGTATGGCTTGCTACGACACGGGTACCGCGATCCCCAAGTCGCCCGGGCCGTGCGCCCCCGACGTCAAGCAGGGGATCATCGAGGCGACGCCCACCAGGATCCACTTCCAGCAGGACCTGAACGGCGACAACGCCATCGGCGCCCCGGGCGAGGACGTCACCTACGACCTCTCGAACGGCACCATCCGCCGCACCGACGGCCTCGCGGAGCCGGTCGTGCTCGCGAGCGGCGTCCCGACGGGCGGCCTCAGCTTCCTCTACTTCGACAACGGCAACCCGCCCGGCCAGATCGGGCCCGGGGCGGTGCTCAACCAGTGCCAGCGCGACACCGTGGGCAAAGTGCGCGTCACCGTCAGGGCGAACCTGCCCAACCCGAACTCCCGCATTCCCACGCCCATCGCCTCGCTCGCCGAGTCCGAGGTTGAGATCCGCAACCGCTCGCTCAACGGGAACTTCTAGCTCTTCGACCCTCAGCGCTCGGCGAGATCGCGGATCACGCCCAGGCGGCGCTTCTGCGTGCGCTGGAACTCCTTCTCGAGCCGCTTCAGCTTGCCGGGAGGATCCTTCCGGTTCCGCGCCTCGAAGCGCTCCTGCTGGACGCGCAGGAGGTGATGCTCGATGCGCCGCTGCTCCGCCTTGAGGTCCGCCGGCGACGCCGTGCCCTTCGCGGACGCGGCGCGCGAGGGGGAAGGCGTGCTCGCCGGCCTGGCGGGGGTGTCGCCCGACCCCACCGCGCCGGAGGCCTCCTTCAGGCTCCGGATGCGGCCACGCGGCACGATCAGATCGACCCCACCGCGGATGAGGTGCACCCGGTCGCCCTCCTCCCAGTAGCTGTCCACCGTCATCCGGTCGCCGGCCTCGAGGTCGACCAGGTAGGCCCCCAGCGCCGGTCCCGTAGACAGGATCAGCAGTCCTGCTGCAGCGATCAGTCGCATATCCAGGAGTCCAGCAAGGCTCGTGCCGCCGCTTTGCGCGGCACGCGCCTTGCTTTGTCGAGGGCGGAGGACGTTGGGGAGGTGGAGCGGATGGCCTTTCGACCCGGCGATTACGTGTACCCGGCCGACCTGCCACGGCGCTTGCTCTGTCGCGTGGCGGCGGCCGAGAGCGGACGAACTCGAACGGGCGCGTTCCAGATCCTGACGCTCGAGCCGCTCGAGAAGCCGTGGAGCGACTGGCCGCGCCCGAACCTCATCGTGCGTTTCGACGAGTCCGTACGGCCAGCCCCCGCGCGCGACCTCTGGCGGAGCGCCGGCAGCGGCCCGGAGGGCTGAGAGCCGAGGCGCATTGCCCGGCGTGCGGCGGCCGGGCTAGACGGGCGGCATGCACACCGCCCTCCTCGTCGCCCTGGCGCTCCTCCTCGCGCGGCCCGCGCTGGCGGAGGCGCCGGCGCGCGTCCGCTTCGGCATCCAGACGCCCAATCAGAGTGTCGCCTGGGACGACCTCCTCGCCGCCTGGAAGGAGGCCGAGGCCCTCGGCTTCGACAGCGCGTGGGTCTTCGACCACTTCATCCCCGTCTTCGGCAACCAGGACGGCCCCTGCCTCGAAGGCTGGACCATGCTGGCCGCGCTCGCCGCGGAGACGCGTCGCCTGCGCGTCGGCGTGATGGTGACCGGCAACACCTATCGCAACCCCGCGCTGCTCGCGAAGATGGCGACCACCGTCGACCAGGTGAGCCACGGCCGCCTCGTGCTCGGCATCGGCGCGGGCTGGTTCGAGCGGGACCACGCCGCCTACGGCTTCGCCTTCGGGAGCCCGCGCGAGCGGGCCCGCAAGCTCGCCGAGGGGCTCCAGGTGATCACCAAGCTCTGGAGCGAGGACCACCCGAGCTTCGCCGGCAAGTACTACCAGCTCGACAAAGCCCCCTTCGCGCCGCCCAACGTGCAGAAGCCGCACCCCCCGATCGTGATCGGCGGGCAGGGCAAGCGCTGGATCGTGCCGCTGGTGGCGCGCTACGCGGACGGCTGGAACGCGGTGAGCGGCGTCACGCCCGACGGCATCCGCGAGCGGCGCGCCATCATCGAGGCCGAGTGCCGGCGCATCGGGCGGAACCCCTGCCCGAGCGACGTCTCCGTGCTGCTGCCCCTGGTCGCCATCACCGACATCCCGCTCGCCGGGCCGGTGGTGCGGCTCGGCGCGCGCGCGCTGGTCAAGAAGGAGGTGGCGCAGGCGATCCTCGCCGACAGCCCGGCCGCCATCCAGCGGCGCATCCGGGAGTACGTCGACGCGGGGGCCACCGAAATCATCCTCTCGCTGCGCCCGCCGTTCAATCGGGCGCTGCTCCGCCGCTTCGCGCAAGACATCATGCCAGCTTTCAAGTGAACCCTGAAAAGCCGCGCCGGGCGCGGGTTTTCCGCATCATTGACTCGCCCCGGGGGCGCCGGTATCTTCCGGCCCCGCCCTCCCGGAGAGGCCCCGGCCGGGCGGCCGAGAGGACGCTCAGACGCCATGCGCATGATGTTCCCGGGAGTTCGCGAGCGCCGGACGGTGGACCGCCTGCTCACGAGCTTCTTCCGGGAGCACCGGGAGCTCGACTTCCGGCGGGGGATCGGGCTCCTCGGCCGCTTCTACCACCTCCCGCGCCCGCGCGTGCGCTGGTTCGAGTACCTCGACTGGGGCAAGACCGCCGGGCGGACCTACGAGAACGGCGACATCCACCTGGTCCACCCCGAGAGCTGGAAGCGGGGGCGGAAGTACAACTCGGAACGGCAGTGGATCCACACCGTCTACCACGAGTTCGGCCACTACGTGCTGTGGGCCGACGCAGAGCGCAAAGCGGACGGCTTCGCCTACCGCTTCGTGCGCGGCGTCTCGCCGGAGAAGCGGGGCGGCGGCCGCACGCGCCTGGTCGGGACGGCCGCCAGCCGGGCACGCCGCAAGCGGGCGGCCCTCAGGCGATCACGTCCTCCCCGCCGTCCACGCCGATCACGTTCCCGCTGATCCAGCGGGTGCCCGGCAGCACAAGGGCGGCGATGGCGCCGGCCACGTCCTCCGGGCAGGTGAGGCGGCCGCCCGGGTTGCGGCGGCGGGCCTCCTGAAAGAGGTACTCGGCGGCCGGGATCTTGCGCGAGGCGGGCGTGTCGGTCACCCCGGCGCGGATGGCGTTGACGGCGACGCCCGCCGGCCCCAGCTCGAGCGCGAGCTGCCGCACGTGGGACTCGAGCGCCGCCTTGGCGGCCGACACCGCCCCGTAGAACGGCATGACGCGCGTGCCGCCCGAGCTGGTCATGGCGAACACGTGGCTCCCCTCGCCGAGGAGTCCGCGCGCATGGAGATCCTGGACCCAGTAGACGAGGCTGTGCGCCATCACGTCGAGCGTCATCTCGAGCTGGGCCTTGGTCGTCTGCTGGTCCGGGACGTCGCTCACGAAGGGTTTGAGCGTCCCGAACGCGAGCGAGTGCAGGAGCACGCGCAGCGGCTTCCCGCCCGCGAGCTCGCGGGCGCGCTCGCAGACCTGGACCCGCTTCTCGTCGTCGGCCGCGTTGACGTTGAAGAAGTGGGCCGGGGAGCCGGCGGCGCGCACCTCCTCCGCCACCGCCTCGGCCTGCGGCAGCGTGACCTTACGGTCCAGGTGCACGCCGATGACGCCCATGCCGCGGCGGCCGAGCTCGCGGGCCGTGGCGGCGCCGAAACCGCTCGAGGCGCCGAGGACGAGCCCCCACTCGCCCGCGAACGGGCGCCAGGCGGTATCGTCGGGCATACGCGGGCGACGATAACGAAAGCCCGTCGCCGACGCTACCCCGGCCGCGAGTTGTAGGCCCCGCGGCGCTCCGCTACGCTCGCCCCGTGGGTGGCAAGGGCGATCGTCCGGCGGTCGAGAACCGCTGGTGGGTCGATCAGGGCAAGGACGCGAAGGGAAACCCCCTGCCGCGTCCGCCGGCGACCTTCGGCGGGCGGTTCTTCCGCACCGGTGAGGGTTTCGAGCAGGAGCGCGCCCGCGTGCGGCTGACCGACTCGAACCTGAAGTGGCTCGAGGAGGCGAACCCGCCCCCCGACGGCTGGGTCGTGGTGCGCGTGCTCGCCGCGGAGCGCTTCCCCGAGGGCCGCCTCGAGAAGGCGAAGGCGGCGCTGCGGCTGGCGCCCGGGTGCCGTGGCGTGCTCATCGACTCGGGCACCTCGCTGCGCGCCGTCGTCACCGCGCAGCCGGTCGGCGAGCGGCTGGTGGAGGTCCGCCTCGGGGAGGAGTCGTCCTTCGACGCCTGGGTGAACGGCGAGTGGGTGCGGGAGGCCCTGTTCCGCGACTTCGAGGACGGTCTCCGGCGCGCGCCCGCCCTGGTGCGCGAGTACCTGATCACCTCTCGCGCCGCGTCGCTCGTCTGAGAATCGCCAGGGCCCGCGTCCCTTTACGCGCTCACCGCGGGTGCGCTATGGAGCCCCCAGAAACCCAAGGGGGTACCCGATGGCGGCCACCGAGGACGAGCTGGCGAAGCAGAAGGTCCAGGAGGCGGTCTGGCAATGGACGGGCCGGCTCATCGTGCTGGCCGTCACGTTCGGCTTCGGCTTCTTCGCGGCCTTCATCCTGTGGGGCGCCGGGATCAACGGCGCACCGGCGCTGCGCATCCTGAAGGAGCAGCAGGAGGCGCAGATCCTCGAGCGCAAGAACAAGGAGGTCGACCTCTCGGGCAAGCTCACGGTGATCCAGAGCCGGCTCGATCAGTGCATCGCGGACCTCCAGAAGGCGCGCGCGGCCGCGCCGGCGCCGCCCGCCGCCCCCTGAGCTTCAGATCACCTCGGCCGCGCGGAGATGCATGAGCTCCTCGCTGCCGAGGCCGAGGAGCCCCGCGTAGATCTCGTGGTTGTGCTCGCCGAGCTCGGGGCCCAGGCGCCGCACGGCGCCGGGCGAGTCGGAGAGCTTGACGGCGACGCCCGGCACGGCGACCTCGCCGAGCTTCGCGTGCGGCAGGCGGACCACCATGTCGCGCGCGAGGAGCTGGGGGTGGCGGAGCAGCTCGGCGATGCCGTAGACCGGCGAGCAGGGCACGTTCGCGCGCGCGGGGCCGAGCGCATCCATCACCTCCTCGACCGCCCGCTCCGCGACCCAGGCCCCGACGAGCTCGTTGATCTCGGCGCTGCGCTCGAGCCGTCCCGCGGCGCCGCGGAAGCGCGGATCGCTCCCCAGCTCCGGACGTCCGATCGCCTCCGCCAGGCGCCGGAAGATGCGGTTCGTCGCCACCGCGATCACCACCCAGCCGTCGCGGGCGCGAAAGCAGTCGTAGGGCGCCGTGGCGAGGTGGCGGTTCCCGACCCGCGCCGGAACCTTCCCGGTCACGGCGTGGATGGTCGGCCAGCCGTCCAGGATCGAGAAGACGGCGTCCTGGGCCGAGACGTCGACCGCCTGCCCGCGGCCGGTGCGGGCGCGGGCGGCGAGCGCCGCGAGCACGCCGATCGCACCGAAGAGCCCCTGGAGGTAGTCGCCGAGCGAGCCGCCGCCGCGTGTGGGCGGGCTCTCCGGGAACCCCGTGAGCGACATGAAGCCGCCCGCCGCCTGCGCCACGATGTCGTACGAGGGCCGCTCCGCCCACGGGCCCGTCTGCCCGAAGCCCGACATGCTGGCGACGATGAGGCGCGGGTGCTGGCGCACCAGCTCTTCGGGCGCCAGGCCCCAGCGCGCCAGCGTGCCCCCGGCGAAGTTCTCGGCGAGCACGTCGACGTGCGGGAGGAAGCGGCGCACCAGCGCGCGCCCCTCGGGGTGCCGCAGGTCGAGCGTGATGCCCTTCTTGTTGCGGTTGAGCGCGAGGAAGGCGATCGGCACGCCGTCGGCGGTGGGGTACCCGTAGCGGCCCTCGTCGCCCGCGCGCGGCGCCTCGACCTTGATCACCTCGGCGCCCAGGTCGGCGAGGATCGCGGTGCAGAACGGCCCGGCCAGGAAGCGGGTCAGGTCGAGGACGCGGACGCCGGCGAGCGCGCTCACAGGTAGGGCACGAAGTTCTTGAGCGCGGAGAGGAGCGCTTCCAAGTCCGCGTAGTCGGCGAGCTCGCCGTAGAGCGCCGCGTAGGTGCCGCGCACGCGCTCCTCGTCCTGCTCCGCGGGCGGGACGGAGAGCGCCTGCTCGAGCTGCTTCAAGAGCGGCTGCGTCTGGAGCTTGGTCTCGACCGGGATCTCGTCGGAGAGCGCGATGAGCAGCCGGCTGCGCTCGATCAGCCGGCCGATGATGTACTCGTCGCTGCGCTCCACCACGGTCGCCGCCTCACTCCGACTTGTCTTCCTTCAGCTGCCGCTTCCAGTCGAGCACGCGCGCCCTGGCGCCCTCCGCCTCGGCCTCGGGGACCATGCCCGCCGCCTGGTAGAAGCGCGACAGGCTGGTGTGGGCGAGGACGTCGTCGGGCGTGAGCTCGCAGAGCTTCTTCCCCGCCTCGATCGCCTCCGGGTGGCGGCCGAGCTCGTTGTACGCCATGGCGAGCCCGTGCCAGGCGTCGACGTAGCCGGGGTCGAGGGCGAGCGCCTCCCGGTACTTGGCGACCGCCTCCTCGAGCAGGCCTTCCCCGAAGAGGTCCACGGCGGCGTCGTAGAGGTCCTCCTTGCTCGGCATGTGGGATCCGTACCGCATTCCCGTCGGCACGGGCAAGGCACTGGTGCGCCCGGATCGCGGCGGCGCCGCGCCGAGGGGGCTCGGGACATCGGGCAGAGGCGGGTGGCTGGCGACGCCGGTCCGTCGTATGCCTCGCTGCGTGACCCTCGAGGAAGAGCTCGCAGCGGCGATCGAGGCCGCCGGGCGGGGCGCGCCGCCCCCCGACTTCGCGGCCTGGGCGCTGCGCGTCTTCGCCCACCAGTTCGAGCACAACGCGCCCTACCGCGCCTTCTGCACGCGGCGCGGTGTGACACCCGCCACCGTCGCGCGCTGGGAGGACGTGCCCGCCGTGCCGAGCGCGGCGTTCCGCCAGGTCGACCTCGCCTGCGGGCCGCCCGAGGCCGTCTTCTCGACCAGCGGCACGACCAGCGCGGCGGCGCGCGGCCGCCATCTCGTCCCGCACCTCGCGCTCTACCGCGCCTCGGCGCTCGCGACCTTCGCGCGCTTCGTCCTCCCCGACGCCGCTCGCCTCCCCTGCCTCTCGCTCGTGCCGCCGCCGGCGCTCCGCCCCGACTCCTCGCTGGTGCAGATGTGCGTCTGGGTGGGCGAGGCGCTCGCGCGCGGCATCGCGTGGATGGTCGGCGAGCGCGGCCTCGAGACGGAGCGGCTGCTCGCGCGCCTCGCGGCCGCGGAGACGAGCGGCGAGGCGCTCCTGCTCCTCGGCGTGACGGCGGCCTTCGCCCAGCTCTTCCAAGCCTGCCGCGCGCGCGGGCGGGCGTTTCGCCTGGGCCCCGCGAGCCGCGTCGTGGACACCGGCGGGCAGAAGGGCCTGACGCGCCCGCTCTCGCGCCCCGCCTTCCTGCGCGAGTGCTGGACGCTCCTCGGCATCCCCGGCTACTACTGCGTCAACGAGTACGGCATGACCGAGCTGTGCTCCCAGCGCTACGACAGCGCCCTCGACGACCGCTTCCACGGCCGGAGCCTCGCGCCGCGCCGGCTCGCGGGTCCGCCCTGGCTCCGCACGCGCGTCCTCGACCCCGACACGCTGGCGCCGGTCGCGCCCGGCGCGAGCGGCCTCCTCTGCCACCACGACCTCGCCAACGCGGGCTCGGTGTCGGTCGTGCTGAGCGAGGACCTCGGGCGCGCCGTCGGCGACGACGGCATCGAGCTCCAGGGACGCGTCACCGGCGCGGTCCCGCGCGGGTGCGGGATGCTGCTCGAGGCGCTGGAGGC
>JBKPBB010000120.1:0-8618 GCA_046744245.1 Thermodesulfobacteriota bacterium | reverse complement strand
GGGAGCGGCAAGAGCACCCTGCTCCGCGCGCTGATCGGCCTCGAGGAGCCCATGCGCGGCACGGTCCGCATCGCGGGCGCTCCGCCCGCTCGCGAGGGCCCTCCGCGCTACGGGGTCCTCTTCCAGTCGGGCGCGCTCTTCGGCTCGATGACGCTGGCGGAGAACGTGGCCCTCCCGCTCGCGAAGTGGACGAGCCTCGACCGCGACGCGATCGACACGATCGTGCGCTCGAAGCTCCGCCTGGTGGGCCTCGAGGGCTTCGAGAACCATCTCCCGGCAGCGATCTCGGGGGGCATGAAAAAGCGTGCCGGGATCGCGCGGGCCCTGGCGCTCGACCCCCCGCTGCTCTTCCTCGACGAACCGTCGGCGGGTCTCGATCCGGTCACGGCCGCGGAGCTCGACGACCTCATCTTGACCCTGAATGCCAGCCTCGGCATGACGACCGTGGTCGTCACCCACGAGCTGCGGAGCATCTTCACGATCGCCAGACACTGCATCATGCTGGACGGCGGGACGCGGCGCATCATCGCCCGGGGCGAGCCAGCGGCGCTCCGGGACGGGAGCGACGACCCGCGGGTCCGCGCCTTCTTCAACCCCCGCCCACGGGCCGCGTGAGATGGCAACCACCGCCACCAACCACTGGAAGCTCGGGCTGTTCGTCCTGCTCGCCGTCGTCGCGCTGCTGGGCGCGCTCTTCTGGCTCGGCGCGCGGCGCTTTCATCGCGAGTCGTTCGCCGCGGTCACCTACTTCGACGAGTCGGTGCAGGGGCTCGACGTGGGCTCGCCGGTCAAGTTCCGCGGCGTCACGGTCGGCACGGTCGCCGAGATCACGATCGCGCCCGATCGCCGCCACGTGCAGGTCACCTCCAACATATACCTCGACGCGCTCGTCCGCCTGGGGCTCCGGACCCGCGCGCCCAGGTCCGACGAGGAGTTCATCGATCCGAGAGTGCGTGTCCAGCTCGCCTCGGCCGGTATCACCGGCGTCCGCTTCATCCAGACGGATTTTTTCGACCCCGAACGCTATCCGCCCCCGCGCCTGCCGTTCGAGCCGCCGTGGAACTACGTGCCCTCGGCGCCGTCCACCTTGAAGAACGTGGAGGAGGCGGCGGTCGAGATCATCAACCGCCTGCCCATGCTCGCGGACCGCGCGAAGGACACGCTGGCCGACATGCGGAAGACCCTCGGGTCGATCGACCGCCTGGCGGCGTCTCTCCAGGCGGAGGACGGCTCCTTCAACCGGGCGCTGCAGGAGCTGCGCGCCGCGGCGGCGCGCGTCGACAAGGCGCTCGACGATGCGAAGCTCGGCGCCACCACGGCGTCGATCCGCGACGCGTCCGCGACCGTCGGACAGGCAGCCGCCGGCGTCGGCGAGGCGCGCGAGGAGCTGCAGGCGAGCCTGGTGGCGCTGCGCGAGGCGCTCGAGTCCGTGCGCACGCTGGCGGATTCGCTCGAGCGCGATCCGAGCGCGCTCCTCCGCGGTCCGCGCACCGATGGCGCCGTCCCCGTGAAGGGGCGATGAAGGATCTGCCGTGGCTCCTCGCCGCGCTCGCGCTGCTGGGGAGCTGCGTGTTTCGCGGCGGCGACCCGCCGCGCTTCTACGAGCCCGACTCCGCGGCCCTGCATGGGGCGGTCGGTGACCGACCCGCCGCGGCGGCCGCGGCGAGGGTCGCGGTCCGCCTCCGCCGGGTGCGCAGCGCCGCCTTCTTCCGCGAGCGCATCGTGTGGCGGGCGTCGGAGGTGGAGTACGGGTTCTACGAGGAGCGCCGCTGGAACGACCTGCCGGCGCATTACGTGGAGCGCGCGCTGGTGGCGCAGCTCAGGGAGACGCCCGGGCTCAGGCTGACGGATGATCCCCGGGCGGCGGCGCTGTACGTCGACGTGGTGGCATTCGAGGAGGTGCTCGACCCCGTGCACGCCGCCGACGTGAGGCTCGCGGTCTCGTTGCGTGGCGGGCGGCGCGGAGACCTCCTCGAGCGCACGTTCAGCGCCCGGGTCGGGATCGCCGACGGCGATCCCGCGTCGCTGGCGCGCGCCATGGGCCGGGCCCTCGACGACGTCGTGGCGCAGGTGGCGGAGGGGCTGGCCGCCAGCGTGCGGGCTCGGTGAGGTGGCGAGCCCCGGTCCTTGCAACAGCCCCGCGTGAAGCAGAGATGCTTCCGGGGTGACGACGCCGGGCGCCGCGCGCTCCGAGCCTGATCGCCTGCTCGGGATGGCGCCGCTCGCCGCCGTCGTCCGGCTGGCCGCCCCGACGACCCTCGTCATGGCCGTCGCGGCCGTCTCGAACGTCGTCTACACCTACTTCGTGAGCCGCCTCGGGATGGAGGCGATCGGCGCCGTATCGCTCGTCTTCCCGGTCTCGCTCCTCGCCATCACGGCGATGGCCGGCGGTATCGGGGCGGGGGCGTCCTCGGCGGTGGCGCGGGCGCTGGGCGCCGGGCGGCGGGGCGAGGCGGCGGCGCTCGCGGGGCAGGCGCTCGTGCTGAGCGTCGTGATCGGTCTCGGCTTCGGCCTCGTCGTGCAGGTGGCCGCGCCGGCGCTCTTTCGCGCGATGGGCGCGCGCGGTGCGGTGCACGCGAGCGCGACGCTCTTCGCGCGCGTCCTCTTCGGCGGCGCCGCCATCACCTTCCTGGGCGGCATGTTCGACAGCGTGCTGCGCGGCGAGGGCAACGTGCGCGTGCCGGCCATCTGGTCCACCACCTCGCTCGTGCTCCAGATGGGCTGCACGCCGCTCTTCATGTTCGGCCTCGGCTGGGGTCTCGAGGGCGCGGCGCTCGCCATGCTCGCCTGCCAGCTGGTCGCCACCGTGCCGCGGGCGCTCTGGGTGCTGGGCGGCCGCGCGCTGGTGCGCCCGGCGTTCCGGCTCCCGCGCTTCACCCTGGCGCCGGTGCGGGAGATCCTGCGGGTCGGCGTCCCGGCGGCGCTCTCCGCGTCGATCAACAACCTCGGCCTGATGACGCTCACCGCGGTCGTGACCCGCCTCGGCGAGGCCGACCTCGCCGCCTACGGCCTCGGCACCCGGCTCGACTTCCTCCTGATGTCGTTCGGCTACGGC
This sequence comes from Thermodesulfobacteriota bacterium, assembly GCA_046744245.1. Taxonomy (GTDB): domain Bacteria; phylum Desulfobacterota; class Binatia; order DP-6; family DP-6; genus DP-6. The sequence goes on along the minus strand of JBKPBB010000120.1, from coordinate 5,563 downwards.
TTCGGCGCCGCCGTGCTGACCCTGGTCGGGATGGCGACCGGTGCCCGCCGGCTCGACCGGGCGCGCGCCTTCGTCACCCGCGCCGCCGCGATCACCGTGGTGCTCCTCGCCGTCCCCGGCCTCCTCCTCTGCTGGCGGCCCGCGCTCTGGCTCGGCTTGTTCACCGACGACGCCGGCATCCATGCCGTCGGCGCCCAGTACTTCCGCATCATCGGCCCGTCGTACCCCTTTCTCGGGATCAGCATGGTCATCGCCTTTGCATTCCAGGGTCTCGGGCGCGCCACGATCCCGCTCGCGTGGATGATCGTGCGCGTCGCCGGGGTGCTCGCGGCCGCGGTCGTCTGCACGCAGGGGCTCGGCCTCGGCGAGCGGGCCGTCTTCACGAGCATCGCGGCGGGGAACGTGGTGTCGGCGGCGGGCATGGTCGCGCTCTTCCTGCTGACCGAGCGCCGCCTGCGCGCGGCACGGCCCGCGCCCTCCCCCGTGAGCGAGCTCGCCGCGACCGGGACCCGTTGACGCCCGCCCGTCGGTGGGCCTTGCGTGCGAGGGATTCTGCGGCGTAGCGGCGAACCTCAATCCACGACGCTGCGAACCACCGCTGCGCGTGTTCCGGGGCGACGCTGCCGTCGGAGCGCGGCGAGCCGAACCAATAACTGAGGACCGCCTCGGCGTCCTCCATGTCGATGCTCAGTCCGACGATCCCTCACTGTCCGGCCGGGGTGTGCCGCGCCGGCCCGTGACGCGCTGGAAGCGCTCGACCACTCTCTTGCTGACGCGGTCCAGCGGCTCGGCCAGGCGCACGATGTGCTCGAGGCTGCGGTTCGTGGCCGCGAGCTGCTCCGTGGTCAGCGCCATCTGCCGGCGCGCCTCCTCGGCCATCGCGGCCATGGGGGCGGTCCCCTCGACGAGCCGGTCGGCAACCGCGGCCATCTTCTCGAGCTGCGCCATCATCCGCCCGGCCTGCTCCCGCAGCAGCTCGAGCTGGGCACGCGATTCGGCGATGAGCGCGTTGGTCTCCCGCATCGTGCGCTCGAGGGCCAACGGCAGCTCGGCCAGGCCACGGACCGCCTGGGTCACCCCGCAGACGAGATCGACCGGAAGCCTGACGACGGAGGTCACGGCGCGTTGCGCTCAGACCATCGCCTTGAGCCCCTGGAGGGGACGCACGCGGACGACGTTCCGCGCCGGCTTGGCCTTGAACATCACCTGCTCCTTGGTGAACGGGTTGATGCCCATGCGTTCCTTGGTCGCCGGCTTCCGCTTGACCGTGATGCGCATCAAGCCGGGCACCTTGAAGACCCCCGGGCCGCTCTTGGAGAGGTCCGCCTTGATCATGGGGCCCAGGACGTGAAACACCGCGGCCACGTCGCGCCGGTGAATGCCGGCGTGCTGGGCGATGGTGCGGAAGACCTCGCTCTTGCTGCGAGGCTTCGCTGAGGCGCCGACCTTGAGCGGCTTGTCGAGGACGAGCTTCGAGACGGGTCGCGCAGACGCCTTCTTCACCGCTTTTTTCGCCATGTTCGTTCCCCCTCTTCTCTTGGCCTGGGCGTCGCCCCATAGACTGGGGACGGGCCAAAGGCAAGCGCGACCCGCAGCCTGGCCCGCGTGAGCGGCGCGACCGACGCAGGTGACACATCACAGGCGCTGGCGACGTCAGAGTGCCAGGAGGGCAGCTGACGGCGTCGCCGCGGCCCCTCCTACGTCGGAGGGGCGTGAAGATGAACGACAACGCGGGGAACGTCCGTGCCCTGCGACGGCGGCTGGGCATGAGCCAGGAGAAGTTCGCCGCGGAGATCGGGGTGAGCTTCTCGACCGTGAACCGGTGGGAGAACGCACACCGTCAGCCGAGCCCGCTGTCGTGGCGGGCCGTGCAGGAGTTTGCCCGTCGGCGTGGTCTCCGCGAAGACTTCTTGCAGCGCTCGGATCTGGCCGAAGCCGAATGACGCGCGCGCGGCGCGGCGCCCCCGTCGAGCGAGGGCAGGCCGCCACGGCCGATCGAGGAGGGGAGGCCGAGGAGACACGCCTGCCGATGAGCCCACCTCCCGAGGTGAGGTCGCGCTTCGCGCTGGCAGCTGCCCGCATGGCCGACGCCTGGCTCCGCGCCGGTCACGTCCGCGTGTCTGCCCAGGACTTCCGCATCGTGCGCGATTTCCTCGAACGCGACGGCTGGACGGTGGAGGAGCTGCCGGGGCTGTGCGTGCGCCTTCGGTGTGCCGGCGTGCTCTCTGCCGAGATAACCCGCGAAGCCGCCGCGCTCGTCGCGCTCCGCCGCCTCGTGGCCCCGGGCGAATGGCGCCGACGCGCGCTGCGTATCGGGGGTGAGCACGCCGCCCCTCCAGTTGCGATCCGGGTTCCGGCGGCGCCTCGCCTCAGTGCGTGAGCACGCAGCGACGCAGCGCCCTGCCGCGTGGGATCGCCTTCTTGACGCTCTTGATTCTGGCGAGGAGGGTTCTTCCGCAGCCCCTGGAGACGCCGCCACGTGCCATCATCTTGCGCGTGGCCCTGGCCGCCTTCATGATCATGCGGCGCGCCGCGCGGGAGTGGCGCTTCGCGGCTCGGAGCAGCTCCCGCCGGGAGGGCGTCTCGGCGGGCGCGAGGCTCCCCCCGAGCCTCACCTGGTCACAGGCGGCAGCGAACAGGGTCTGCGCCCGCGAGGGAACCGCCTCGCCGGGGCACTCGAGGCCGCCCTCACACCGGCAGTAGGCGGCCGCGAGGCACGTGGTCCCGCCGCATTCCGGGGCAAGCGCCAGGCACGTCGATCCCTGCGCGCAACAGTCCCACGGATAGAGGAAGCATCCGTCGCAGACGCGACACCTCCCTGACCCACAGTCCGCGTCGCTCTGGCAGCAGAGGCCGTTCGGGACGTGGCTGCAGCCGGTCGCGGGGTCGAACGAATCGTCCGTGCAGGGGTCGTTGTCGTCGCAGCGTGCCTGCGCGAGTGGATCGAGGGTGCAGCAGGGCTGGCGCGTGCAGTCATTCCGGCAGTCGTCGGTGTCGACCGTGTTCCCGTCGTCACACTCCTCGCCGGGCTCGACGATGCCGTCGCCGCAACGCGCGCCGCCATCGGCTGCCGCGACCGCCTCCGTACGCAGGGCCTGCGCGGCCTGGGGGGTCGGCCGGAAGACATAGACACGTGACGGGCCGGGAGCGCCGACGAGCAGCCCGGAGGGCCCGGCGGCCACCGCGAACCCGAAGTGATCGAAGGCCCCCTGCGCGGGATTCAGGAACCTCTGCAGCACTGCCCCCGTGCCCGCGTCGAACAGGTAGGCCGCCCCGGTGTCGGGCGCGCCGGTGTCGTCGAGCTCCGCGCCGACGAGCAGGTTCTCCCCCGCGACGGCGACCGCGCTGCCGAACTGGTCGCCGCCGTGGGGCATCGGGCTCGGGATGGTGACGAGCAGGTTGCCGCTCGCGCGGTCGAAGACGTAGACCGTGCCGGCATCGGTCGCCCCCCCGGCGGCCTGGGGCGCGCCGATGACGACCCTGGGACCCGAGAGCGCCACCGCGGCGCCGAACAGGTCGCCGGCGGCGGGCGCCGGGCTCTGGAAGGTGCGCTCGAGCGTCGCCGTGTCGCGGCGGAAGAGGTAGGCCGCGCCGGCCTTCGGGGCTGTCTCGCTGTCCAACGGCGCGCCGACCAGCACCTCGTCACCTTCGGCCGCGACGGCCGCGCCGAAGAAGTCTCCTGCCACCGGGATCGGCTTCTGGAAGGTCACGCGCAACGCGCCGCTCGGGCCGTCGAGGAGGTAGGCCACGCCCGTGTCCCGCGCGCCAGCGAGGGGGACGCCGACCACGACATCGGTGCCCACCGTGGCGATCGAGAAGCCGAACTGATCGCCGCCGAGGGGTGTCGGATCGACGAGGGTGCCGGCGAGGGCCGTCCCCGCGAAACGGTATACGGCACCGACGTCGCCGCCCCCGGCGGTCGCCAGGAAGGGAGCGCCGGCGACGACGTTGTTGCCGAGTGCCGCGACCGAGAACCCGAAGCCCGGGTGGCCCGGGGCGGGGCTTTCGAGGGTGGCCAGGACGCCGCCCGTCGCGCCGTTGAAGCGGCTGACCGCTCCCGCCCCACTCCCGCCGCCGGGCGCGCCGACCAGGAGGTCGGCGCCAGCGGTGGCGACCGACGTACCGAAGGCCGCGGCCGAGAGGCGCTTGCGGAACACCGCCTCGAGCCTCGAGGAGAACAGGTAGGCCGCACCGCCATCGACGACTCCCGCGTCGTCGCCGGGAGCGCCGACCAGCACGCGTGCGCCGACCGCGGCCACCGCGGTGCCGAAGAGATCCCCGGCCCGGGGCTCGTCCTTGCGGAGCACGCCGCGAAGCTCCCCCGTCTGCAGATCGAACTGGTAGGCCGCGCCGCCCGCCGCCGCCAGCTCGCTGTCGGACGGGGCGCCGACCAGGATGCTCGCCTGGGTGACCGCGATCGAGGCCCCGAAGCGGTCGCCTGCACGTGGCGTCGGCTTCGTGAAGGTCCGGATCAGCTCGCCCGTATTGAAGGCGAAGAGGAAGACCGCGCCCGCACCATCATGGTCTCCGGGGGCACCGATCAGGAGGCGGCTTCCTGCGGTCGCCACCGCAAAGCCGAACTGGTCCCCAGCCGCCGGTAGCGGATTCGTGAGGGTGAGCTGGAGCCTCCCGGTGCCGCCTCCGAAGAGGAAGGCCTCCCCCGACTCGCTCCCGGTTCCGGGCGCGCCGACGAGGACGTTCGCGCCCACCGTCGCGATCGCGGAGCCGAACCGCCCGGCTCCCCCGGGGCTCTCGAGGGTCAGCACCGGCTCGCCCGTCCCGCCGCGGAAGAGGTAGACCGTGCCCGTTCCTGGCGCGCCGACCAGGGGGTTGCTGCCTACGGCGGCGACCGCCGCGCCGAACGCGCCCTCCGCTGCGGGTGTCGGCGGGAGCAGGGTCGTGGGGGTGGCGTCGCCGGGACCAAAGACGAAGGCCGCCCCGCCACCGGGCGCCGCCGTGTCGTCTCCGGGCGCGCCAACCAGCACCCCGTCACCGGCGGCCACCACCGCGGCACCGAAGGCGTCGCCCGCGGCGGGCGTGCCGGGCTTCCGCAGGACGCGCAGCAACTGGCCAAACGTCGAGCTCGACGCGCCGACCACGTAGACGATCCCGGCGTCGGGCACCGCGCTGCCATCACGGGGCGCGCCGATCAGGAACGTGTCGCCCTTGACGGCGAGCGCCGCGCCCAACTGCTCGGGAACCGACGACGGTGTTCGAGCCGGCCGCAAGGTCAGGGCGAGATCGAAGAGCGGCGCCGTCGTGGGCGGAAGGGTGCTGGAGGTCGTGCTGGGCGTCGGCGTCGTGGTGGTGGTGACGAGAGTGATGGTCGTGCTCGGGACGGCCGTCGTGCAGGTGACGTGGGTGAGCGTGGTGACGGGCAGGGTGAGCGTCGTGGTGACGAGGGTGAGCGTGGTGACGGGCAGCGTGAGCGTGGTGATGGGGACGGTGAACGTCGTGGTGACGGGCAGCGTGAGCGTGGTGACGGGCAAGGTGATCGTCGTGGTGACGAGGGTGAGCGTGGTGATGGGGCTGGCGCTTATACACATCTGACGCTGCCGACGAC
>JBKPBB010000216.1:0-3240 GCA_046744245.1 Thermodesulfobacteriota bacterium | reverse complement strand
CCGTGGAGGCGCCCGTAGAGCGCCGCGCACGCGCCGGCGAGCGCCGAGAGCGGGTCGGCCTGCGAGCTCCCGATCGAGCGCATGGTATTGGTCGAGCAGTTCTGCTCGTGGTCGGCGTGCAGGATGAAGAGCACGTCGAGGGCGCGCTCGAGGAGCGGGTCGGGCCGGTACTTGAGCTCGGTCATCTTGAACATCATGGCGAGGAAGTTCCCGGTGTAGGAGAGCTCGTTGTCCGGGTAGACGTACGGCTGACCGATCGCGTGACGGTGGGCGAAGGCGGCGATGGTCGGCATCTTGGCGAGCAGGCGATGCGTCTGCACGCGCCGCGACTCGGCATCGTGGATGCACTGCGCGTCGGGGTAGAAGGTCGAGAGCGCGCCCATGGTGGCGACCAGCATGCCCATGGGATGCGCGTCGTAGCGGAAGCCGTCCATGAACTGCTTGATGTTCTCGTGCACGATGGTGTGCATGGTGATGTTGTGCGTCCAGTGCGCCAGGTGCTCGGCGTTGGGGAGCTCGCCCTTGATGAGGAGGTAGGCGGTCTCCAGGAACGTGCTCTGCTCGGCGAGCTGCTCGATCGGGTAGCCGCGGTAGAGAAGTATGCCCGCGTCGCCGTCGATGTAGGTGATGCGGCTCGTGCACGAGGCCGTGTTCACGAAGGCGGGGTCGTAGGAGACGAGCCCCAGCGGGCGCAGGTCGGCGGCGCGGATCGCGCCGTGCTCGATCGGGATCTCGTACCTGCGCCCGGTGCGGTTGTCGGTGACGGTGAGCGTATCCTTCGCCATGGTCACCTCCCCGTCGGGGAGGGATCCCCCCTCGGCGCCCCGGCGTCAAGGGCGCTGCGGCTTGCAGTTCGGCGGCGGCCTGTTACCAGGGGGCATGCCGCCGCGCGCCTGGCTCGCGCTGCTCGTCGCGCTCCTCGGCTCGCGCGCCGCGCTCGCCGTGCAGCTCGAGGCGCTGGAGGCGGGGCGCGAGTGGCGGCTTCGCGCGCTCGTCTTCCGCGGCAACCACGCGCTCGCCACGGACGAGCTCCGCCGCGCGCTGGTGACCGGCGAGCGCCCGTGGTACCAGCGCTGGCGCGTGTGGCGCCCGGCGCCCGAGTTCGACCCCGTCGCCTTCCGCGCCGACCTGGAGCGCCTGCGCCGCCTCTACCGGAGCCGCGGCTACTATCAGGCGCGCGTCGCGCACGACCTCGAGCTGCCGGCCGAGGGCGACGCGCTCACCGCGGTCGTCTACATCGACGAGGGGCCGCCGGTCGTGGTCGAGGAGGTGGCCGTGTCGCTCGGCGGCACGGCGCTGGCGCCCGCCGAGCGCGAGCGGCTCCTCGGCGCGCTCCCCATCGCGCGCGGCGCGGTCTTCCGCGAGGATGCCTACGAGCGCGCCGTCGCCTACCTTCGCGCCTACTACCGCGAGCGCGGCTTCGCGCGCGTGCGGGTGCGCAAGCGGGCCCGGGTGGACGTGCGGCAGGGGCGCGCCCGGGTCGCGTACGAGGTCGCGAGCGGCCCACCGTCGGTGTTCGGGGAGGTGCGGGTCGCCGGCACGCGCGCGGTCGACCCGGAGGTGGTGCGGCGCGAGCTCGCCTTCCGGCAGGGCGATCCGTTCAAGGCGAGCCTGCTCGAGCGAACCCGCGCGAACCTGGTGGCCCTCCGCCTCTTCCGCACCATTCGCATCGACGAGGACAAGAGCCGCGATCCGCGCGTCGCGGTGCGCATCAGGGTGATCGAGGCGCCCCGGCACGAGGTCCGCTTCGGCGTCGGCTACGACACCGAGGAGCAGCTCCGCGGCCTGGCGGGCTGGCGCGACTACGACTTCCTGGGCGGCGCGCGCCAGCTCGGCTTCACCGCGCGCGCGTCCTTCCTCCGCCGCTCGATCGCCGCCGACTTCCTCCAGCCCCACTTCCCCGGCGCACACCAGCGTGTGCGCCTGATCGCCTCCGAGGACCAGGAGGACGAGGAGACCTACACCAACGACCGCGCGCGCCTCACGCCGCGCCTCGAGCTCGAGCCACTGCCCGCGCTCACGGCCTACGCCTTCTACCGCCTCGAGTACGACTCGCTCTCGGGCGTGAACCGGGTGGTCGCGCGCCGGCTCCCCGACCTGGCGCCCCACTCCGGCCTCCTCTCCGGCGTGGGCCTCGGCGCCGACTGGAACTGGACCGACGATCTCCTCGACCCGACGCGCGGCTGGGTGACGAGCGCCAGCGTCGAGCCGGTGGGCGGCTTCCTCGGCGGCAAGTTCTCCTTCGTGCGCCTCCAGGGCGAGGGGCGGCGCTACCAGCCGCTGGTCGCGGACCTGGCGGCGGCGTTCCGGCTCCGGCTGGGCGCCGAAGAGCCCTTCGGCGGGAGCCGCGACGTCCCGCTCTTCGAGCGGCTCTACGCCGGCGGCATCGGCTCGGTGCGCGGCTACGAGCGCCGACACGTGGGACCGCTCATCGACGACGACCCGGTGGGCGGCCGCTCCCTGGTCGAGGGCTCCGCGGAGCTCCGCCACCCCGTGACCGAGCGGGTCGGCGCGGCCGTGTTCGCCGACGCGGGGCAGGTGTCGCTCAGGAGCTTCGACTTCCCGTTCGACGACCTGCGCTACGGCTTCGGCTTCGGGGTCCGCTACAAGAGCCCGGTCGGGCCGCTGCGCGTGGACCTGGGCTTCCCGCTCGAGCCGCCGCGCGGCGACGCGCGCTGGCAGCTCCACCTGAGCGTGGGGCAGGTTTTCTAGGCATGCGGCGGCTCCGGCGCTGGCTCGCGCGCCTGCTGGTAGCGATGGTGCTGATGGCGCTCGCGCTCGCCGTCGGCAGCCGGACCGGCGCGGTGCGCGCGCTCGAGCGCAGCGCCGTGGTTCACTTCCTCGAGCGGGCGACCGACGCGCGCGTGCGGCTCGGCAAGGTCGGCGGCACGCTCGGCCATTCGCTCGTGCTCGAGGACCTCCGCCTCGCCGCCGGCGGCCGGACGGTGGTGCACGTGCCGCGCCTCGAGATCGTGTACGCGCCGCTCGCGCTGCTGCGCGGCGTCCTGCGCCTCGAGCGCGTCACGCTGACGGCGCCGCGCGTGCGGGCGGTGCGCGAAGGGGGCGCGCGCCCGTTCGCCCTCCAGCCGGGCGGCGGCCTCGCGGTCGAGGTCGACCGTCTCGAGGTCGTCGACGGCCGGGTGGCGGTCGCCCTCCTCGACACCGAGCCCCCACGGCGCTTCGCCGCGACCGCGCTCGCGCTCGCCGCGCGCGGGCACGTCGAGCCCCGCGGCGCCGAGC
>JBKPBB010000166.1:0-5057 GCA_046744245.1 Thermodesulfobacteriota bacterium | reverse complement strand
CGGTGTCCCCGACCTCCGCGCGGATGATCGGCCCGAGGATGCCGAGCCATGGGGGCTGCGGCGTCTGGGTGGCGAAGGTGCCGTCGGTGTACTGGACGTAGCGCGCCTTCTTCCACTTGGTCCGATAGGGCTTCGGGATCGGGCCCCCGTGAACGAGATTCCGGCCCGACGGCGCAAAGTCCCAGACGACTTCTTCGGCTGCGATGAAGTACTCGCGCGTCGCGCCGCGGGACGGGGCGGCGAGGGCGAGCAGCAGGAGCGCGACGGAGCCGGCGGCGCCCAGAGGGCGCGGCCGGGCGCGGAAGGCGCCCGCCACCCAGGCCGATGCGGTGAGGACGCCGCGCGTGCCGCGCGGCGCCGATGTGATGAGCCCTGTAGATCGCATTGGCAGCCTCCTCGAGCGACATCATCCGCTCGAGCGGGGAGGCGCCAATGCCGGTCAACCCCGGGGCGGATTCCCCCCCTGGGGCGACCCCGCCGGCTCCTGCTGCGTCATGCAGTGGACCGTGCCGAGGCCCAGCACCAGGTCGACGGCGTGGATGCCGACCACGCGCCGCCCGGGAAGGAGTTCGGCGAGGGTCTCGAGCGCCTGCCGGTCGCGCGGGTCGTTGAAGGTCGGGACCAGCACCGCCGCGTCCTGGTCGGTCATGTCCGCGAGGCGCTCGCGGTTCTCCCGCGGCGGTCTCGCCATGTGATTCACATGCAACTATCCTGTGGGCATGCCCACCATGCTCCAGGTTCGCAACGTCCCTGACACCATCCACCGGCGGCTCAAGGCGCGGGCGGCGCTGGCCGGCATGTCCCTCTCGGACTACGTGCTCGCCGAGCTGCGTCGTTCGGTCGAGCGGCCGACACGGGCGGAGCTGCTCGAGCGGCTGGCCCGGCGGACGCCGGTCGCGCCCCGCCCGCGGCCGGCGGCAGCCGTTCGCGCCGAGCGCGACCGGCGGTGATCGTGCTCGACGCATCCGCGCTCCTCGAGCTCCTGCTGCGCACCCCGGCGGGCGTCGTGGTTGCACGGTGGATCGCGCCCGCGAGGGAGACGCTGCACGCCCCGCATCTCATCGATCTCGAGGTCGCGCAGGTGCTGCGACGCTACACGGCGAGCAGGCAGGTGAGCGAGGAGCGCGCCGCGGAGGCGCTGGACGACCTGGCGGCGCTGGACCTGGCCCGCTATCCCCACGACGTGCTGCTCCCGCGCGTATGGGAGCTCAGGCAGAACGTGACGGCCTACGACGCCGCCTATCTGACCCTCGCCGAAATGCTCCCGGCGACCTTACTCACGCGGGACCGCGGTCTGGCGCGGGTCCCGGGTGTCAAGGCGCGCGTCGAGGTGCTGTAGCGCCCCTCACGCCGGCTCCTGCTGCGTCATGCAGTGGAGCGTGCCGAGGCCCAGCACCAGGTCGACGGCGTGAATGCCGACCACGCGCCGCCCGGGAAAGAGCTCGGCGAGGGTCTCGAGCGCCTGCCGGTCGCGCGGGTCGTTGAAGGTCGGGACCAGCACCGCCGCGTTCGCGACGTAGAAGTTCGCGTAGCTGGCCGGCAGGCGCTCGCCGTCGAAGACGACGGGCGCGGGCATCGGCAGCTCCACGACCCGCAGCGGCGCCGCGTCCTGGTCGGTCATGCGCGCGAGGCGCTCGCGGTTCTCCCGCAGCGGGTCGTAGTTCGGGTCGGTGGGGTCCTCCTCGCTCGCGACCACGACGGTACGCGCGTCGACGAAGCGCGCGAGGTCGTCGACGTGGCCGTGCGTGTCGTCGCCCGCGATGCCGCCGCCGAGCCAGAGGACCTTGCGCACGCCGAGGTAGGCGTGGAGCGCGCGCTCCAGCGCCGCGCGCTCCACCCCCGGGTTCCGCGCCTGGACCGGCGAGAGGAGGCACTCCTCGGTGGTGAGGAGCGTGCCGCGCCCGTTCACGTCGATGCTGCCCCCCTCGAGGACGAGGCCCGGCTTCCACTGCCGGCGCCGGAGGAGCTTCGCCAGCCGGTCGGGCACGGCGTCGTCGCGCTTCCAGTTGGGGTACTTCGCCCAGCCGTTGAACTTCCAGTTGGTGAGCGCGACCTCGCCGTCGTCGCGGCGCACGAAGAGCGGGCAGAAGTCGCGTGTCCACGAGCGGTCGGTCGGCACCCGGAAGAACTCGACGCGGTCCGGGTCGACGCCGGCGCGCGCGAGGACTCGCCGGGCGCTCCGCTCGGTCGCCGCGTCGCCGACGAGGACGCGCACGCGCTCGCCCGGGACCAGGTGGCGTACGACCTCGGCGTAGACCCAGGGGATGGCGGCGAACTTCCCCGGCCAGTCGCTCCGCTCGTGGGGCCAGGCGAGCCAGGTGGCCGCGTGCGGCTCCCACTCCGCCGGCATGCGGTAGCCGAGCGCGGCCGGCGTCGCCACCGCGATCCTAGTCGAGCAGGCGCCTGGTGATCGCCGCGTAGGCGTCGATGCGGCGGTCGCGGAGGAAGGGCCAGTTGCGCCGCACCTCCTCCTGATGGGCGAGGTCGCACTCGACGACGAGGACCGCCTCGGCGTCGCGCGGGGCCTCCTGCAGCACCACGCCGAACGGGTCGCAGACGAACGACGCGCCCCAGAACTCGAGGCCGCCGTCGGCCGGGCCCTCGTGCCCGACCCGGTTCGCGGCCGCCACGTAGACGCCGTTGGCGATCGCGTGCGCGCGCTGCATGGTCTGCCAGGCGGCGACCTGCGCCTCGCCGTGCTCGGCCTTCTCGCGCGGGTGCCAGCCGATGGCGGTGGGATAGAAGAGGACGTCGGCGCCGGCGAGGGCGGTCAGGCGCGCCGCCTCGGGGTACCACTGGTCCCAGCAGACGAGCGTGCCGATCCGTCCGGCGGCCGTGTCGAAGGCGCGGAAGCCCAGGTCGCCGGGCGTGAAGTAGAACTTCTCGTAGTAGAGCGGATCGTCCGGGATGTGCATCTTGCGGTAGAGGCCGCGCACGCTGCCGTCGGCGTCGAGCACGACCGCCGTGTTGTGGTAGACGCCCGCCGCGCGCCGCTCGAAGATGGAGGCGATCACGACGGCGTGGATCTCCGTCGCGACCCGGCCGAGCGCGTCGGTGGTCGGGCCCGGCACCGGCTCGGCCAGGTCGAAGCACGCGTGGTCCTCCCGCTGGCAGAAGTACTGCGAGCGGAAGAGCTCCGGGAGGCAGATCACCTGCGCCCCCTGGCGCGCGGCCTGCCGTACGCGGTCGATCGCCGTATCGAGGTTCGCGGCGGGATCGGGCGCGCAGCGCATCTGCACCAGACCGACACGGAACCTGCGGGGCGCGGGCACGGCGCGAGGGTGCCGGTCCGGGTCCCGGCTGTCAATGCACGGGGCAATCGAGATCGGCCACCATCGCTTGGACCGCGATCGGCGAACTCACCGGGACCGAAAGCGTCGCGAGACTCGCGCCGGCGTCGTCATCGATCTGCAACGTCGCCGCGCACGTGCCTGGACCGGCGTAGGCGTGCACCGCATCGAGCGGCGAGGTGGCAGGGACGTCACGACGGGCGGCGTGCCGTCGCCCCAGCCGATCGTCGCGCGCTGGGTGTCGAGCGCATCGGTATCCGCGTGCTGCCGGCGAGGCGGAGTGCGAGGAGCGGGAGAGCGAGACCGTCTCCCGCGATCGGATGGCCGTCCTCGTCGGTCTTTGTCCGCCAGCCGCCACGCCACTCCGCCATGCCGGCATGAGAGCACGCGGCGGTGACCCGGCGCGTCAATTCACGCCGACGACGGCGCTAACGGGGTACCGGGTGTTCACAGCCGGCGGTGCTCGATCGCCTGGGCCGCGCCCTCCTGCTGCTTATTGACGCGCTGCGCCCCTTGCCGTCCTCCGCCCACCCCGCGGCCGCACCCCGGTCGGCCACGGACCTCGCGGTGCGAAATGTTGCAGCGGTATGAAATGTTGCCGCATTGCATATCGCAATCGCGCAAGATTGCCGCTTTCCATCCGCAAGGAAAACTAGTCCACCGTTGGTAGTAAGGCAAATGATCTATTGACGCCGGCGACGCGAGGGGCGTAGACAAGCAACTAGCGGAGTCAGGGTGTGTTTTTAGATTTTAAGTCTACTAAGACTGAATGCCAACGTCCGCGGCGCCGCAGGCGCGGACCGCCGAGCCAGTCGCGGCCCGACCTGCCTCACGGCGGCAGCGCCAACTGTGCGTGCTGGGCGCGCAGAAGGACCTCCAGCTTCGGCGACGCGGAGACGTCCCAAATGAAAGAGTCCCCGAAGCCAACTTGCCGGCCCGGCGCTGCAGTTTCCTGTGGATTCAGGCGTGAAAGGAGGTGGCGTCCTATGAGGGTCTGAGGCGTGTGTGAAGAAGAGAGGAGGGCAACGGGAGCCGGAGACGAGCATGCCAATGTCAGGAGCGACGGCCTTTCCGGGGGTGACACCTGACCCGCGTCGCATAGGAAAGAGAGTGATATGGGCAATCGCGGCGAATTCAGAGCACAGGAGTGGAACCAGTAGGGATGTCAGCCGGGACGCTCTGTAGCTACCAGGCCCAAGGCACCCCGCTTGATCCGGGAGAGTGGCCCCGTGGGTTCCCCTCTCTGTACGCTACTGTCGGGTCCCTGAGCGTCAAGCTTGGGGCTTGATCAACTGGATAAGGAGAAAAGTATGAAAGGACGGATCGCGTATCGGAGCATGATGGTCCTCGCCCTGGCGACGCTGGGGCTCACGATAGGCTTCGGGGCCGGGGTCTCCTCGGCAGGCAGCGGCAGCCCCCACTTCTTCGACAGCCGGACCGACTTAACAATCCAGTCGGATGGCGACCTGACGCTGCATTTCAAAGAGGCTGGACTGGGCAACGGCGTAACCGTCGACTACACGTTCGATGCCCTGGCTGACGTCACCTGCACCTGTGTGACCCATAGCGGCAAATGCCCTGCTGCCGCGAACAAAGTGACGGGTACGGTAGATGCGTCAAGGTCATTCAGCCTCACCCCCAGGAACGGCTCCATAGAAACGACCGTCGTGCTCAGCGCGCCGGGGTGTCCGGCCTCAGCGCAGCCCACCTGCGGTGGTGGGCAGGTGCTCGTACTGTCTGCCATCACCTACCATGACGTCTCGTTCA
>JBKPBB010000003.1:0-3281 GCA_046744245.1 Thermodesulfobacteriota bacterium | reverse complement strand
GAGCTGAACACCTCCTCCTCGCGCGACACCGCGGAGGGCGACATGGTCGCCTTGCCGCGCGGCGCCACCAGCGGCCGGAGGCCGGCGAACGCACTCACCACGTCGGCGGGCGCCAGGCGCGCCGCGGGGAAGTAGTGGTTCACCGTGTCGAGCAGGTAGGCGACGTCCGAGGGCTCCACCACAGGCGGCACGTCCGGCCCGCCGGGGTGGTCGGTGTCCGTCGTGCCGACGAGGGTGTGCGCGCCCCACGGGATGACGAACATCACCCGGCGGTCGGCGACCGCGCTCAACACGACCGCGGCGCGGTTCCCGACCCGCTCGTGTGGCACCACGACGTGCACGCCCTTGGTGAGCCGGAGCCTGGGCGGCGTCTCGGGCGCGTCGAGCGCCACCACCCGATCGACCCACGGCCCGGCCGCATTCACCACCACCCGCGCCCGCGCCACCACCTCGCCGCCGCCGAGCCGGTCGACGACGCGCGCACCGACGATCCGCCCGTCCTCCTTCACGAAGCCGGCGACCTCGGCGTAGGAGACGATGAGCGCGCCCTCGGCGGCGGCGGAGAGCGCGGTCTCGAGCACGAGGCGCGCGTCGTCGGTGCGGCAGTCCCAGTACTGGCCGGCGCCGCAGAGTCCGTCGCGCAGGAGCGCCGGCTCGGCCTCGGCGACGGCCTTCGGACTGAGCATGCGGTGCCAGCGCACATTCCAGAAGCCGGCGAGGAGGTCGTAGGCCCAGAGACCGGCCGCCAGCTTGAGCGGCCCGAGCGGCCCGCCCCGGTAGAGCGGGAAGACGAACTCCTGCGGCCGCACCAGGTGGGGCGCGAGGCGCTGCAGGCGCTCGCGCTCGCGCACCGCCTCGAGCACCAGGCGCACGTCCCCCTGCTCGAGGTAGCGGAGCCCGCCATGAATCAGCTTGGAGGACCGGCTCGAGGTGCCCGAGGCGAGGTCGCCGCGCTCGACGAGCGCCACCCGGAGCCCGCGCATCGCCGCGTCGCGCGCGATGCCGGCGCCGTTGATCCCGCCGCCCACCACGAGGACGTCGAGCGCTTCGCCGCCGAGTGCGGCGAGCGCGTCACGTCGCCGGGCCCTGGCCTCTCCCATGGCGAATGAAATTCTATACCCGGCGCGCGCCCCGTGTCACGGCGCGTCAACGGAAAGGCCCGGGCGCCGTCAGAGGAGCGCGATCAGGCGCTTCGTGACCGCGCTGGTCGTGGCCGTGCCGCCGAGATCGCGCGTCCGGTGCCGCCCCTCGGAGAGGAGCCGGGAGACGGCGCGCTCGATGCGGTTCGCCGCCCGGCGCTGGCCCACGTGGCGCAGCAGCATGACGCTCGAGAGGATCACCGCGAGCGGGTTCGCCAGGTTCTTCCCGGTGATGTCGGGGGCGGTCCCGTGCACCGCTTCGAAGATGGCGTAGCGCACGCCCAGGTTCGCGCCCGGCACGAGGCCGAGCCCGCCCACCAGGCCGGCGCACAGGTCGGAGACGATGTCGCCGTAGAGGTTCTCGAGCAGGAGCACGTCGAACTCCTGCGGGCGGAGGACGAGCTGCATGCAGGCGTTGTCGACGATCAGCTCCTCGTAGCGGACGCGGGGGTGGTGCTTCGCCACCTGCCGGGCGCAGGCGAGGAAGAGGCCGTCGGAGAGCTTCATGATGTTCGCCTTGTGGATGGCGACGATCTTCCGACGGTGCTCTCTTCGCGCCAGCTCGAAGGCGAAGCGCGCGATGCGCCGCGAGGCGCGGGCGGTGATCACCTTGACGCTCTCCACGACACCGGGCGCGATCGTGTGCTCGATGCCCGAGTAGAGGTCCTCCGTGTTCTCGCGTACCACCACGAGATCGACGCCCGAGAACGCCGTGCGCACCCCGGGATGGCTCCGGATCGGCCGCACGTTGGCGAACAGATCGAAGGTCTTCCGGAGCGCGACGTTCACGCTGCGGTAGCCGATGCGGCCGATCTGCGTCTCGAGCGGGCCCTTCAACCCGACGTGCGTGCGGCGGATCGAGGCGAGGAGCGCCTCGGGGATCGCGGTCCCCGTCTTCTCGAAGGCCGCTTTGCCGGCCAGCTGCACGTCCCAGGCGATGCGACCGCCCGCGGCCTCGATCACCGCGACGGCCGCGTCGACCACCTCGGGGCCGATGCCGTCGCCGGGGATGAGCGTGGCGGGCCGCGGCGCTCCCGGACGTTTCCGCGCCGTCACGGGATGCCGAGCACCTTGTGAAGCTGCGGGAGGACGCGCACGTCGGGATGGATGCGGCTCGCGAGCGCGTGCAGGTGCTCGAGCGTGCCCGCGCCGACGGTGAGGCGCGGGGTCGTGGGCTCGGTGAGCGGGGTCAGGAAGAGCGGCGCACCCGGCGCCGCCTCGGCGACCAGCCGCGCCCCGCGCTCCACCTCCTCGGGCGCCGTCCCCTCGTCGACCGGCATCTTCACGTACACCTCGCGGCCTTCGGCGACGGCCATGCGGAAGCAGGCCTCGTGCTCGTCCCAGCGCGCCCGCTCGCCGGTGTTGCTCGGGCACTTGACGTCGAAGCTCACGATCGCGACCCGGGGGAGCACGCGCGCGAGGCGCGCGGGCAGGATGCCCGCGGTCTCGAGCAGCACGGGGAGCGTGCCCGTGCGCCGTGCGAGCCAGGCGGCGACGAAGTCCGCCTGCGCCAGCGGCTCGCCACCGGTGACCGCGAGCGCGTGCAGCGGCGGCGATGCCGCGGCGAGCGCCGTCACCTCGGCGTCGAGCGCGGCGGGCGAGAAGGGATTCACGCGGCGGCGCATGCCGTCGGGACCCAGGATGCGGCACTCGGCGACCGGGACCAGGCTCTCCGGCTCGTCGCAGTAGCGGCAGCGGAGCGGGCAGCCCCCGAGGCGCACGAAGAGCTGCCGGCGACCGGCGTGCGCGCCCTCCCCCTGGAAGGAGACGAACAGCTCGGAGACGTTGCCGGCCTCGGCCCTCATGCGCCGGCCCCCTTAGCACGCGGCGCGGAGCGCCACCACCAGATCGGCGACGTTGGTGCCCGTGGGCCCGGTGCGGAGGAGATCCCCGGTCGCGGCGAGCAGCGGGTGGCTGTCGGTCGCGGCGAGGGCGGCCGCGGGGTCGAGGCCGCGCGCCCACGCGCGCGCCACGGTTCCCCCGTCGACGCACGCCCCGGCCGCATCGGTCGGCCCGTCGACGCCGTCGGTGCCCTGTCTCTTATACACATCTGACGCTGCCGACGAAATGTCGGTAGTGGGGGGGGGGGGGGGGGGGGGGGGGGTGTTGGGGGGGGGGGGGGGGGGGGGGGGGGGGGGGGGG
>JBKPBB010000070.1:0-5466 GCA_046744245.1 Thermodesulfobacteriota bacterium | reverse complement strand
ACCTCCTCCGAGATCAGGACCTCCTTGATGTTCGGCTGCGACGGGATGTCGTACATCACGTCGAGCATGATGTTCTCCATGATGGCGCGCAGCCCGCGCGCGCCCGACTTCCGCTTGAGCGCCTCGCGCGCGATCGCCGAGAGGGCGCCGTCGGTGAAGCGGAGGTGCACGCCCTCCATCTCGAAGAGCTTCTGGTACTGCCGGGTGAGCGCGTTCTTCGGCTCCTTCAGGATACGGACCAGCGCCGTCTCGTCGAGCTCCTCGAGGGTGGCGATGACCGGGAGCCGGCCCACGAACTCGGGGATCAGCCCGAACTTGAGCAGGTCCTCGGTCTGCACCTCGTGCAGGAGGTCGCTCATGGCGCGCTCGTCCTTGCGGCGTATATCGGCGCCGAAGCCCATTCCCTTGACCCCGATGCGCCGGCGGATGATGTCGTCGAGGCCGACGAAGGCGCCCCCGCAGATGAAGAGGATGTTGGTGGTGTCGACCTGCAGGAACTCCTGCTGGGGGTGCTTGCGGCCGCCCTTGGGCGGGACGCTGGCGGTGGTGCCCTCGATGATCTTGAGCAGCGCCTGCTGCACGCCCTCGCCCGACACGTCGCGTGTGATCGAGGGGTTGTCGCCCTTGCGCGCGATCTTGTCGATCTCGTCGATGTAGACGATGCCGCGCTGGCACTTCTCGACGTCGTAGTCGGCGTTCTGGAGGAGCGAGAGGATGATGTTCTCGACGTCCTCACCGACGTAGCCGGCCTCGGTCAGGCTGGTGGCGTCGGCGATCGCGAACGGCACCTGCAGGAAGCGGGCGAGCGTCTGCGCGAGGAGCGTCTTGCCGCAGCCCGTCGGCCCGACGAGCAGGATGTTCGACTTCTGCAGCTCGACGTCGCCCGTGACCAGCTGCGAGTCGATGCGCTTGTAGTGGTTGTGGACCGCGACCGCCAGGATCTTCTTGGCGCGCTCCTGGCCGATCACGTACTGGTCGAGGACCTTCTTGATCTCGGACGGCTTCGGCACCGCCGAGGTGGACGAGAGAGTCTCCTCCTGGTCGACCTCCTCGGCGATGATGTCGTTGCAGAGGTCGATGCACTCGTCGCAGATGTAGACGGTCGGGCCGGCGATCAGCTTGCGGACCTCGTCCTGGCTCTTGCCACAGAACGAGCAGACGAGGTTGCCGGTGCGGTCGTCACCGTGCTTCGCCATGGGACTCCCCCTACGTCTTCGTGAGCTTGCCCGGCCGAGTCACGATGACCTCGTCGACGAGCCCGTACTCGACCGCCTGCTTGCCGGTGAGGAAGAGGTCACGGTCGGTGTCCTTCTCGATCTTCTTCAAGCTCTGCCCGGTGTGCTTCACGAGGATGTTGTTCATCTGCTCGCGCAGCCGGATGATCTCGCGCGCCTGGATGTCGATGTCGGTGGCCTGGCCCTGCACGCCGCCGAGCGGCTGGTGGATCATGATGCGGGCGTGCGGGAGCGCGAAGCGCTTGCCCTTGGCCCCCGCCGCGAGCAGCCAGGCGGCCATGCTGGCCGCCTGCCCGACGCACAGGGTCGAGACCTCGGGCTTGATGTACTGCATGGTGTCGTAGATCGCGAGGCCGGCGGTCACCGAGCCCCCCGGAGAGTTGACGTACATGTAGATGTCCTTCTCCGGGTCCTCGGACTCGAGGAAGAGCAGCTGGGCGACGACCAGGTTGGCGAGGTCGTCGCCGATCGGGGCGCCCAGGATAACGATCCGGTCGCGCAGCAGGCGCGAGTAGATGTCGTAGGCCCGCTCGCCGCGGCCGGTCTGCTCGATGACGATGGGAACGAGATTGGCGTGCATGGGCGGCGAGGCCTCGTCGCGACTGGAGTGGATTGTACCGGGTTTACTTTTCATGGGCAACGCTTTCCGCCGGTAATGACGGCATGACTCTTGCAGTAGCGAGCAGCCTCGCAAGCGCGTGATCACGCACAAGCTTTGCGCGGAGCGCGCCGCGCGCTTCCGCACGTTCGTAGAGCGCGCGCACGCGCTCGACCACCTGCCCCTCGCGAGCCGCGATCCCATCGATCTCGGCAGCGAGCTCGTCGTCGCTCACCACGATCGCGTCGCGCGCGGCGAGCGCGTCGAGCAGGAGCTCGGCCCGCACCTGACGCTCCGCGCGCGGCCGGAGCTGCTCGCCGAGCCGCGCGATCGCCTGCGCGCGCGCGGCGCCCTCGGGCAGCCGGAGGTCGAGGCTCTCGAGGAGCGCCTGGGTCCGACGCTCGACGAGCGTCGAGGGGACGTCGAAGGCGTGGCGCGCGAGCAGCTGATCGACGAGCGCCTCGCGGACGGCGGCGTCCGCGCGCGCCACCGCCTCCCGCTCGAGGTCGGCGCGCACACGCGCGCGCAGCTCGGCCAGCGAGTCGCACTTGCCGTGATCGCGCGCGAAGTCGTCGTCCAGCGCCGGCAGCTCCTTCACGCGCAGCTCCTTGATCTCCACCTCGAACTCGGCGGTCTTCCCGGCGAGCCCCGCGTTGGGATAGTCGGCGGGATACGGGACGCGCAGCGCGAGCCGCGCGCCGCGGCTCTGGCCCACCAGCTGGCGCTCGAGGGCGAGCGGGAAGCTGCCGGAGCCCGCCTCGAGGAGGACGCCCTCGCGGTGCACCGGCTCGCCGCCCTCGAGACGGCTGGTCAGGTCGACACGCACCACGTCCCCCGCCTCGACCTGCGCGCGGTCCTCCACCGGGCGGAGCTGGGCGACCGATTCCCTGAGCTCGCCGATGGTGCGCTCGACGTCCTCGTCGCTCACGCGCGTCGTGGGCCGCGCGATCTGGAGGCCGCTCAGGTCGCCGAGCGCGATCGCGGGACGCACCTCCACCGTGGCCGAGTAGCGCAGCGCCGCGCCCGGCGTGATCGGTTCCGCGTCGATGTCCGGCGTGCCCACCACGGCGAGCCCGTGCGTCTCGACGGCATGATGGAAGGACGCCTCCACCAGCCGGCCCAGCACCTCGCGCCGCACCTCCTCGCCGAACACGCGCTCGAGCACGGGGCGAGGCGCCTTGCCGGGGCGGAAGCCGCGCAGGCGCGCCCGCTGCCCGACCTCGTGGAAGGTGCGGTCGAGCTCGGCCTGCACCGCGTCCGCAGGCACCTCGACCTGGAGGCGCTTGCGGACCGGCGTCAGGTCCTCGAGCGTCGCCGTGGACGGCTCCATCGCGTCACGCGCGCGGGCGGCGCGGCCTCGCATGCGAGAGGGGGGACTCGAACCCCCACGGTTGCCCGCGAGATCCTAAGTCTCGTGCGTCTGCCAGTTCCGCCACTCTCGCGTCCGTGCGCTCACCCATAACAACGGCCCCCTGCCGAGACAAGCCGACCGCACGCCTCATCCGGGCCCGCCGTGGTCGGTGAAGCGGAGCCCGTCCTGCGTGCGCTCGATCTGCTTGCGAATGGGCGGCAGGCGGAGCTCCCGGCGGCGTCCGCTCGGATGGATCACGGTGTCGGTGTGCTCGCGAGCGAGACCGCCACGGCGATCGCGGTCACCGCGAGCGTCGCCACGAGCCAGCCGCGCTTGCCCACGCCGCGAGGGTAGCGAGCGGCCGCCCGCGCGGCAACGAAGGCGCCACGGCCAGGCCCGTGTCGGCTGCCGTCCCTTCGCTCGCCCTCTTATCTAATGATAGGCGCGGCCTCCCGCGTTCCGGGCCGGGTAGTACCATGGGTTGGGCGAGCCGCTAGAATTGCTCCCGTGGCCGACGTCCCCGAGATCTGCGGCTCGTGCGATGAGCGCTTTTCCGGGGTGCGCAGCGCGCTGGCGGCGAATTTCCGCGACCACGGCGAGGTCGGCGCGGCGGTCGCGATCACGCTCGAAGGCAGACTCGTCGTCGACCTATGGGCCGGGTGGGCGGACCGGGCTCGCACGCGCCCGTGGCAGCGCGATACCCTCGTGGACGTCTTCTCGGTCGGCAAGGCGATGGCTGCGCTCTCCCTCCTGATCCTGGTGGAGCGCCGGCAGGTGGAGGTGGAAGCGCCGGTCGCGCGCTACTGGCCCGAGTTCGCGGCGCGCGGGAAGAGCGAAGTCACCGTGCGCATGCTCCTCTGCCATCGAGCCGGGTTGCCCGCGATCCGCCGCCCGCTTCCCAGCTTTGCCATGTACGACTGGAAGCTCATGACGTCCGCGCTCGCGGAGGAGGAGCCCTGGTGGGAGCCCGGCCGGACCCACGGCTACCACGTCAACACCTTCGGCTTCCTCGTCGGCGAGATCGTGCGTCGCGTGAGCGGGGAGAGCATCGGCGCGTTCTTTCGGCGCGAGGTCGCCGGGCCGCTGGATGCCGACTTTCACTTCGGGATCGGGCCCGAGCACGACGAGCGCATCGCCGACTATCTCTTCGGCGACGAACCGCCCGCGTTCGTCGACGACGACGAAGGGCGACAGCTCTTACTGCGCCGTGTCTACCTGAATCCGCCCGGCCTGTCGGGCATCGGCACCGTCAACACCAGGGCCTGGCGGGCGGCCGAGATGCCCTCGACGAACGGCCACGCGAGCGCGCGCGCCGTGGCCCGCATCTACAGCGCGCTCGCCTGCGGGGGCGCCGTCGATGGCATCCGGCTCCTCGGGATGGAGACCATCGAGCACGCCATCGCAGAGTCGTCCGCGGGGCCCGACCTCGTCCTCGGTCGCCCCTCGCGTTTCGGGCTGGGCTTCCAGCTCACGCAGCCGGAGCGCCCGCTGGGCACGAATCCACGCAGCTTCGGCCACTTCGGCGCGGGCGGCTCGCTCGGATTCGCCGACCCTGATGCGCGGCTGGCCTTCGCCTACACGATGAATCAGGCCGGTCCTCGCTGGCAGAACCCGTGCAACCGCGCCCTGATCGACGCGGTCTACGCCTCGCTCTGACGTTCGGAGGCCCTCACACCGGCGGCGGTACGATGATTGCTTCCTCGATGAGGCCGCCGAAGGCAAGAACGCGTTCCTCGAGAAGCGGAAGCCCGACTTCCGGAAGTTCCGAAGGTGACGCGACGATGACGGCCTGCTCGAGCGTGCGCGCCTGCTCGTCGTAGTCGGAGACCCCGAAGCGCCGGCCCGACGCGTCGCCCGGGCAAACCCTTGATTTCCTGAGTGGGCCGCCGCGGATTTGAACCGCGGACCCGCTGATTAAGAGTCAGCTGCTCTACCAACTGAGCTAGCGGCCCGATGGGCGAAGGACCGAATCGGCTAGCCGCGGCCCCCCGACCGACACATGGGGTGAGTGAAGGGATTTGAACCCTCGACCCCCGGGGCCACAACCCGGTGCTCTGCCAACTGAGCTACACTCACCATGGTTTCCACCTTCGTGTCCGGTGACAGAGGCGCGCCAGAGAGGATTCGAACCTCCGACCCACGGCTTAGAAGGCCGTTGCTCTGTCCACCTGAGCTACTGGCGCGGGCGTCCCATTTGGTCGGGGCGAGCCGATTCGAACGGCCGACCACCTGCGCCCAAGGCAGGTGCGCTTCCAGGCTGCGCTACGCCCCGTCAAAAGTGA
>JBKPBB010000370.1:0-7332 GCA_046744245.1 Thermodesulfobacteriota bacterium | reverse complement strand
GCCAGCGCCTTGGCTCCCCCGGCGATTCTGATCGCGTCCGGCTGAACGATCCCGATGCGCTTGAGCAGCTTCCGGAAAGCGGCGTCGAAGCGGTTATCGAAACAGCTCACGACCGACGCGTCGCAACGATACTTCTCTCGTGGCGAATCGAAGTGAAATATTTTGCGCATCGCGGGCGACATCTCGGGTCTGATCTTTCACACACCCATCATGGGGGCAACACGTCTGCCTACTCGTCGTGCTCCGGGATCCGCCCGCTCTCCTGCCGTTGAGTCCGAGCCCCCTGCGCGCTCGGCAGCCGGGCCTCGATCGCGTTCTCGACCCAGCGGAGCGGGAACTGGATGACGAGCATGGCGAGGAAGATCAGGGTGGTGAGCGAGTAGTAGCCTGCTCCGACCGCCAGCCCCATGCTGGCCGTCGCCCACGGCGTGGCCGCCGTATTGATCCCCTGGGGCTCCGTCTAGCAGATCAGGACGCCAGGGTCAGCGCCTTCTCCGCGATCTCGCGCGCCGCGTGTGGCCGGGCGAGCCGCCGGGCGCTCGCGCGCATCGCCGCCATGCGTGCCGGGTCGTCGAGCAGGCGGTCGATCTTGTAGCCGAGCACGGGCAGGTTGTTGCACCGGATCGCCGCCCCCTGCTCGAGCAGGTGGTCCGAGTTGCGCTCCTCCTGGCCCGGGATGGGGTTGACGATGACGAGCAGCAGCCCCTTCGCGAGCGCCTCGCTGGTCGTGAGCCCGCCGGGCTTCCCGACCAGGATGTCCGCCGCCGACATGTACTCGTCCATCGCCGTCGTGTAGCCGACGACGGCGAGCGTGTTCGATCCCCCGGCGCGCTCGGCGGCGAGCGCGCCGAGCCGCTGCCGGAGCTCCTCGTTGCGCCCGCAGACGACCACGACCTGGGCGGGATGGCGCAGCTCGAGGAGGCTCGCGACGGCGTGCTCGATCGGTCCGACGCCGAAGCCGCCCGCCGAGAGGAGCACGATCGTCCGGTCGGCGAGGAGCCCGAGCTTCTGCCGCATGGCGCGCTTGTCCTTCGCCTCGGCGAACACCGGATCGATCGGGATGCCGCTCGCGGTCACCTTGTCGCCCGGGATGCCGAGGCGCACCAGGTGCTCGCGCGTCTCGTCGATCGCCACGAAGTAGTGCTCGAAATGATGGCAGAGCCACATCGCGTGCACGTCGAGGTCGGTCACGACGATCGCCTGCGGGCACGCGAGCCGCCCCTTGGCCTTGAGCCACGAGATGATCTCGGCGGGCAGGAAGTGGGTGCAGAGGACCAGGTCCGGCCGGTGCTTCTCGAGCATGCGCACGAACGGGCGCGTGTTGAGCTTGTCCCAGGCGAGACGCCGTCGCTCCTTCTGCCACGGCGTGTCGAGCCAATCGTAGAGCCAGCCGAGCACGTCGGGCGCGCGGTCCACCAGCTCGATGTAGGCCTTCGAGTAGAGGGTGCGGAAGACCTTGTTGGTGAACTGGAGCGTGTCGACGTGGTGCACCTCGCGCGCGGCACCCAGCTGCGCAAAGGCGCCCTGCAGCGCCTGCGCGGCGCGGACGTGACCCGCGCCCGCGGAGGCCGAGAGGATGAGGACCTTCCCGGGCATCGGCGCATTGTCGCCGGGAGCGACGCCGCCGTCGAGCGGGCGCGACGGGAGCGAGAAGAGCCGCGGGGCGAAGCCTAGTGCACCAGCCGGGAGGCGGTCGCCGGCCGCTGCTCGTCGGAGGCGACGCCCAGCGCGTCGGGGATGCGCACCTGGAACTCGCTCCCCGCCCCCGGCTGGCTCTCGACCCTGACCTCGCCGCCGAGCAGACGCACGCAGCGCTTGACGAGCGTGAGCCCCATGCCGAGGCCGGTGAAGCGCCGCGTGGCCGAGTTGTCGCCCTGCGCGAAGAGCTCGAAGAGCTCGCTCACCCGCTCGGGCGGGATGCCGGCCCCGGTGTCGCGCACCGCGACCACGGCGGAGCCCAGCTCCTCGCCCGGGCGCACCGCCACCGTCACCTCGCCCTGGCTCGTGAACTTGAAGGCGTTGGAGAGCAGGTGGAAGAGGAGGCGGCGCACGAGCGCCTCGTCGATGCGCAGGCGCGCGGCCTCGGGCGCGATGGCGACGCGGAGCGGGACCCGCTCGCGCTCGGCCGGCGAGGGCAGCTCCGCCATCACCGCCTCGATCAGGGTCGCGGTCCGGACTTCCTCCCGACGAAGCGGTACGCGGTTCGCCTCGAGCTGCACGAAGAACAGGATGTCGTCGATCAGCGTGTTCAGGCTGCGCGTGTTGCTGAGCACGCGGTCGAGGAACGTCGCCTGCTCGCCGCTGACCGTGCCCGCGGTGCCGTCGCGCACCAGTGCCGTGTAGCCCAGGATCGCGTTGAGTGGCGTGCGCAGCTCGTGCGAGACGGTGCCGAGGAACTCCCGCTTGACGCGGTTCGAGCGGATGAGCGCCTGCGTCAGCGTGTGGATGTTCTCCTCGTGCGCGCGGAGGCTCTGCTGCTGGTCGGAGAGGGCGCGGCGCGTGACCCCGAGCTCGCTCTCCAGGTCGGTGCACAGCGCGGCCACCGAGGCGCGCATGCGCGCGATGGTGAGCACCTGGCCGACGATCTCCCCGAGCAGAGCGAGGGCGCGCCCGCGCGTGAAGACCTGCGCCGGCGACACCAGCGAATGGAACACGAGTGCGCCGCCCGCCTCGCCGCTCACCGCGAAGGGGAGGACGAGGAAGCCCTCGCCGGCGAGCTCTCCCGGCGCGACCGCGTCGAAGCTCCCATCGGGCCGACGCCTGAAGCAGGTCGGGCTCACGTCCGGCTTGACCAGCCGCGCGAGCGCGAGCCAGCCCGACTCGCCGAGCCCGCCGCGCGGGCCGCCCAGGCGCTGCGCCTGGGTCGCGAAGCCGACGAGCGTCAGGTCGCCATCGGGCTCGTCGGTCAGCCCGACGGCGCAGGTCTCGAGGCCGAGCTGCTGCACGAGCGCCTCGGCGATCTCCTGGCCGCACTGCCTGACCGCGTGGCCACGCGCGAGCAGATCGAGCAGGACCTTGATCGCGGAGAGGTAGACGACGGCGTCGTCGCGCTGCTCCTCGACCTCGGCGAGCGCCTCGCGGATGTGCTCGTTCCAGCGCTCCCTCGACATGTGGCTCACGCCACGAGCTGCGTCAGCGCCGCGAGCTCGGCGCCCTCGCGCAGGCGGCGCAGCACGTCGTCCCACACCGCGGGCGTGACGCCATGCTCGCGGCCTTTGTCGAGCAGCGCCGTCGCCTGCGCGTCCATCACGCCGGTCCCGAGATCGGTCCACGCGACCAGGCGGTCGGCGACGGCGAGCAGCCCGGGCACCCCGGCGCGTACGTCGTCCGCGTGGTGCGAGCGCACCGCCTCGACGATCGCGGGCGGGAGGCTCCACGCCTCCAGGATCCAGCCGCCCACCTCGGCGTGGTCGACGCCCAGGGCGGCGGCCTCCTTGCGCTCGATCGCCTCGGCCTCACCCGCGCTGCCGACGCTCTGCCAGTACTCCTCGCGAAAGCGCATGGCGAGGATGAGCCGGCCGACGTCGTGGAGCACGCCGGCCGTGAAGGCCTCGTCCGGGTCGCCGGCGCGGAGCCGCGCGGCGAGCGTCTTGGCCGCCACCCCGACCGCCACCGCGTGCGCCCACAGCTGTTCCAGCCGGTTGCGCCCGATGCCGGCTCCGAGCGTGTCCCACACCTTCACACCGAGCGCGAGGTTGCGGACGGTCGAGAAGCCGAGCAGCACGACGGCGCGCGGGATGGTCGCGACCCGCCGGCTCTGGCCGAAGAAGGCGCTGTTCGCAAGGCGGAGCATCTTCCCGGTGAGCGCCTGATCGTGCTCGATGACCGCGATCAGCTCCTTGCCGCTCGTGCTCTCCGAGTCGGCGAGCTGGAGGATCCGGGCGAGCACGGTAGGGATGGTGGGCAGGTTCTTGCGCGCCACCACCTCGGCCCGGAACTGCTGCATCGCCTGCTCGTCCATCACCACCCCCTCGCGCCCGCCGCGGCACGTGCTGTGTCGTCCACGCTCGGCCGTTCCCGCGGGGAGTATCGGCCTTGCCGGCAAAAACTTGAGGGCCCCCCGCTACGGCAGCACCGCCACCGCTCGCAGCGGCCCGCCGCTCCCGCCGCGGATCTTCATCGGCAGCCCGATGAACACGGCGCCGCGCGGCGGGAGCGCCGCCAGGCCGGCCAGGTTCTCGAAGATGGGCACGTTGGCATTCGTGAGCGCGCGATGGGCGCGGAAGTCGCGCGAGGGGCCGTGGTCGATCGACGCCGTGTCGATGCCGATCGAGCGGATGCGCCGCGCCGTCGTGAGCCACAACGCGGCGTCCTCCCCGACCCCGGGGAAATGGAGGTGCGCGGTGTCGCCGGGCGCCGCGCTCCCGAGGTAGCGCGCCCGGTCGTCCCAGAAGCGGTCCCAGCCGGTGCGCACGAGAACGACGGCGCCGTCGGGGATGCGTCCGCCGCGGCCCTCGAACGCCTCCAGGTCGGCGCGCACGAGGAGTGCGTCGGGGTCGCGCGCGGCCTTCTCGCTCACGTCCACCACCACCGCCGCGCCGACCAGCCGGTCGAGCGGGATCTCGTCCGCCGCCCAGCGGCCCTCGGCGAAGTGGATGGGGGCATCGAGGTGCGTCCCCCCGTGCTCGGCGGCCGAGAAGTTGTTGGCGGCGTACCACCAGCCGCCCTCGGTCATTCCATGGGCCACCGGCTCGAGCGTGAAGGGTTTGGCCGTCGGCCAGTAGATCGTCCGGGCGTCGAAGGGATGGGTCAGGTCGACCAGCCGGGCGCCGTCCAGGTCGCAGGCTGCGGCCGGCACCGCCAGGGCGAGCGTCAGTGTCACGAGGGCCATCATGTCCCACCTCCTGGTTGCCGCTCCGTCGGGATGCGGTCTATTATTCGGTCTTCATGGCGCGTTCCCCCGTCGAGGGTCCAGAGCAGCTCTTCCACTTCGCACCGGCGGCGGGCGCCGAGGTCCTGCGCACGCGGCGGGGTGCCGAGCCCGGGGAGAAGGTCCTCATCACCGGCATCGCGGGCGGCCTGGGGCGCCTCATCGCCAAGCGCCTCGGCGATTACTTCAAGGTCGCCGGGGTCGATCGCAGCCCGTGGGAGGGCTTCCCGCCCAACGTCAGCATGCATGTCGTCGACCTCCGCAAGCGGAAGTTCGAGGACGTGTTCCGGATCGAGCGGCCCGCCGCTCTCGTGCACCACGCCTTCGTGCGCCACTTCCGCTCCGACCCGCGCGTGCGTCACGAGGTGAACGTCCTCGGCACGAAGCGCGTGCTCGAGTATGCGATCGCGTACGGCGTCAAGCGGGTGGTCGTGCTGTCGAGCTCGTACGTCTACGGTGCGCTGCCCGACAACCCCTTCTACTTGAACGAGGATTTCCCGCTCAACGTGAGCCGCACCTACCCCGAGGTGCGCGATCTGGCCGAGGTCGACACCCTCGCGACCGCGTTCCTCTGGCGGCACCCGGAGGTGACGACCGCCATCCTGCGGCCCGTCAACACGCTCGGCTATTACACGAACAGCGCCGTTCGCCGCTACCTCGCGCAGCGCTGGGTTCCCACC
Source organism: Thermodesulfobacteriota bacterium (assembly GCA_046744245.1). Taxonomy (GTDB): domain Bacteria; phylum Desulfobacterota; class Binatia; order DP-6; family DP-6; genus DP-6. Next base: position 1,782 of record JBKPBB010000370.1, on the reverse strand, counting down.
GTCCTGGGCTTCAACCCGATGTGGCAGTTCATTCACGAGGAGGACGTGGCCGACGCGGTGGCGCTCGCGCTCCAGAGCGGCGCGCACGGCGTGTTCAACGTGGTCGGCCCCGGCGCCGTCCCGCTGAAGGTGGCGATCCGCGAGACGGGCGGCACCGCGGTCCCGCTCCCCGAGTCGGCCCTGCGCGCCGTCGCCGGCCGCCTCTTCCGGCTCGGGCTCTACCACACCCCGCCGGGCGCGATCGACTTCCTCAAGTACCCGTGCGTGATCGACGGCGAGGCCTTCCAGCACGCCACCGGCTTCACGCCCCTCTTCAGCCTCGAGGACACCTTCGCGAGCGTGCGCCATTGATGGTGCTCTCTCCGATCGTCTCGCTCTCGCGCGCTGTCACGGACGCGCTGCCGCGCTCGATCAACGCCCTGCAGCACGAGATCGCCGAGCGCATGCTGCGCATCCCGACGCGCCTCAACGCCTACGGCTACGACGCCTGGGGCTTCCACCCCGATTCCGCGCGCCGCAGCATGCTCTTCACCGGCTTCCTCTACCACTACTGGTTCCGGGTCGAGACGCACGACATCGACCGCATCCCCCAGGGGCGCGTCCTGCTGATCAGCAACCATGCCGGGCAGATCGCGCTCGACGCGGCCATGATCTGTGCCGCCTGCTTCTTCGAGGCCGAGCCGCCGCGCGTGGTGCGGGGCATGGGGGAGTACTGGCTCCCGACGGTGCCCTGGGTGAACGAGATCATGGTGCGCAGCGGCTCGGTGGTCGGCACGCGCAAGAACGCCATCGACCTGCTCAGGAACGAGGAGGCGGTGATCGCCTTCCCCGAGGGCGTGCGTGGCGTGAACAAGCTCATCTGGGAGCGCTACCAGCTGCAGGAGTTCGGCCATGGCTTCATGCGCCTCGCGCTCGAGACCGACACGCCCATCGTTCCCATCGCGGTGGTCGGCTCCGAGGAACAGGCGATCGCGATCGCCAACGCCATGCCGCTGGCGCGTCTGCTCGGGTTGCCCGCCTTCCCGGTGACCCTCACCTTCCCGTGGCTCGGCCTCCTCGGGGTCATCCCCTTCCCCGTCAAGTACCGCATCTACTTCGGCCAGCCGATGCGCTTCACGGGGAACCCGAGCGACGAGGACGAGGTGATCGGCGAGAAGGTGGAGCAGGTGAAGGCGCGGATCGCCACCATGCTGGCCGACGGCCTCGCCGCGCGCCGCTCGCTCTTCTGGTGAGCCGCCTCCCGACCCGGGTCCGCCCGTCCGATCCCGAGTTCCGCGCCAACGCCGCCCACATGGAGCGGCTCGTGGAGGGCCTGCGCGCGGCGCGGGCGCGCGCGGCCGCAGGCGGCCCAGAGGAGGCCCGCCGCCGCCACAGCGCGCGCGGCAAACTCCTGCCGCGCGAGCGCATCGCGCGCCTCCTCGACCCGGGCACGCCCTTCCTCGAGCTCTCGCCGCTCGCGGCGCACGGCTGCTACGACGACGAGGCGCCGGGCGCCGGCATCGTGACCGGCATCGGACGCATCGCCGGCCGCGAGTGCGTGCTGGTCGCCAACGACGCCACCGTGAAGGGCGGCACCTACTACCCGCTCACCGTGAAGAAGCATCTCCGCGCGCAGGAGATCGCGCTCGAGAACCGCCTCGGCTGCGTCTACCTGGTCGACTCGGGCGGCGCCTTCCTCCCCCTCCAGGCCGACATCTTCCCCGACCGCGAGCACTTCGGCCGCATCTTCTTCAACCAGGCACGCATGTCGGCGGCGGGCATCCCGCAGGTCGCGATCGTCCT
>JBKPBB010000201.1:0-1685 GCA_046744245.1 Thermodesulfobacteriota bacterium | reverse complement strand
ACCAGGTTCGGGAAGACGGCCGAGAAGGTCTCGTCGTTCTTGACGAAGTGGTAACCGCACATGGCGGTGTAGAAGTACTCGCCGGCCCGGTTGTGCACCTGCTTCCAGTAGATGCGGTACATCTCCTTGTCGAAGTACATGATGACCTTGCCGAAGTTGTAGTACGGATCGCTCGACTGCCCCTCCACGATCCACACCGGACGCGGCACGAAGACGAGGTTCTGCTGGATCCACCAGGGCGCGCCCTTGGCGTTCGGCACCTCGTAGCCGGCGGCCATGTAGGGCGTGTCGATCAGCTGGCGCGTCGGGCTGACGGACTTCGAGGGGAAGGGGTAGGGCTGCAGGAGGGGGGCCAGGATCGTCTGCTCGCCCACCAGCTTCCACTGGTAGTACTCGACCTTGCCGCCGTAGCAGTTGAGGTCGTCGGCGAAGATGTCGAGGCCGGCGACGGGGTCGGAGCGCGAGGCGGAGTTCACGCGCCGCGCGCGGCGGGTGGAGGGCACGTAGGCCCACACCGCGTCCTGCCCGTCCCAGTTCCAGTAGCGCTTGGTGAGCGTCGAGACGCCCTCCACGTCGACCGGCTCGAGCGCGCCGGCGATGGCCTCGCCCGAGAGGCCCTCGGGGTTGTCCTTGAGCGGGCCGAAGTGGCGGCCCTGATAGCCGCGCGTGTGGATGAACGCCTTGATGCGACGGAACTGCCCGCCGGTGTCGACGCCGTTCAGCGTGAAGGTCGCGCCGCCCCCGCCGCCCATCGCGCCCGCCATGGTGAAGTTCCACGCGATCTTGCAGCCGGCCTTGGCGTCCGTCTTGTCGATCTGGGGGAAGGGCAGGCCGAAGACGAAGTCCGGGATCTTGTCGGTCGCCTTGTCCTTGAGCCCGCAGGTCTTCTCGTCGAGGTCGTACCTGCCGGCGTTCTTCTCGGTCGCGTCCCAGAACGCCTGGCTGTAGTTGTGGTGGAACCTGCTCGGGTCGGCGGACACGACCTTGAACCAGTACTCGCCCTTCTGCAGGCGCTTCACGACCGGCTCGGGCAGCAGGTCCTTCCCCTTCTCCCAGTTGCTCGCCTCGAGCGTCCAGGGCTGCTCCTCGGCGGCGGCGGTGAGCGCGCCGGCGGCGAGAATGGCCGCGCAGAGACGCATGCAGAGCTGCATTCGGTGTCTCCTCGGATCGGGGGCGCCTCGCGCGCCGGTCTCCGTTTCGGTCGTTTGTCGCCGGCTTGTCAAGGGTTGGTCTCGGGCGCGGCCTGCCGGAGCTTCTCGAGCTCCCAGCCGAGCACGCCGCCGACGAGCAGCACGGCCGGCTCGCCGTCGCGCCGCGCGTAGAGGGCCGTCCACGCCGGGTTCCGCTCCCCCAGCTCGAGCGCGAGGAGGGGACGGCCATCGGCGGCGGCCAGCTCGAGGCGCCGCGCGCCCGGGCCGAGGCCGTAGTCGCCGGGCACGGCGGGATCGGGATCGACGGTCGTCAGCGGACGGAGCGCGCCGAGCGCGGCGAGGAGATCCGACACCGAACCGTCCGACCACGGGCGCCCCGTCATGTCCGTCCAGCCGCGCTCGCCGCGCATCGCGATGAGCCGGCGCTCCCCCTCCACCAGCTCGACGCGCGCAACCGCGCCGGGCGGAGCCGTGAGCAGCGGCGCCGCCCCCGCGGGGCGGCCCGGCGCCGGGCGACGCTCGACCACCCACAGG
>JBKPBB010000086.1:0-2495 GCA_046744245.1 Thermodesulfobacteriota bacterium | reverse complement strand
GAGCTCTCCACCCACGCGCCGCGCATCGTCACCATCCACATCAAGCCGGACCGCATCCGCGACCTGATCGGCCCGGGCGGCAAGGTGATCCGCGGCATCACCGAGGAGACCGGGGTCAAGATCGACGTGGAGGACGACGGCACGGTGCTGGTCGCGTCCTCCGACGGCGAAGCGATGCAGAAGGCGCTCGACAAGATCCGCGGCGTCACCGCCGAGGCCGAGGTGGGCAAGATCTACCGGGGCACGGTCCGCAAGATCGTCGACTTCGGCGCCTTCGTCGAGATCTTCCCGGGCACGGACGGCCTGGTGCACATCTCGCAGCTCGCCGACGAGCGGGTGCGCAAGGTCTCCGACGTGCTCAAGGAGGGCGACGTCATCTCGGTCAAAGTGCTCGAGGTGGACAGATCGGGAAAGATCAGGCTCTCCCGAAAGGAAGCGCTCAAGGAGCAGGAGCAGCAGGAGGCGCAGCGGTAGGTCGCATGCAGGTGACGCGGCTCACCAACGGGGTGCGGGTGCTGTCCGAGCCGCTCCCCGACCTGGCCTCGGCCACGGTCGGCATCTGGGTCGAGAACGGGTCGCGCTACGAGCGCGCCGAGCAGGCCGGCATCTCGCACTTCCTCGAGCACCTCTTCTTCAAGGGCACCGCCCGCCGCACGGCCGCGCAGATCGCGCAGGAGATCGACGCGGTCGGCGGCGTGCTGAACGCGTTCACCGGCAAGGAGTACACCTGCTACTACGCCAAGGTGCTGCGCGAGCACCTGCCGCTCGCGCTCGACCTGCTGGCGGACATCTTCACGCAGTCGACGTTCGCGGCGGAGGAGATCGAGCGCGAGCGCTCGGTCATCGTGCAGGAGATCTCGCAGGTCGAGGACACGCCCGACGACTACGTGCACGAGCTCTTCAACCTGGCCTTCTGGCCGGGGCACCCGCTCTCGCGACCGATCGCCGGGACGGCCGAGACCGTGTCGCGCCTCGCGCGCGACGACTTCCTCCGTTTTCTGGAGGCACGCTACCGGCCCGACCGCGTCCTCATCGCGGCGGCCGGGGCGCTCGGCCACGACGACCTGCTCGCGGTCGCGGAGCGCTACTTCGGCGTCCTCGCCGGCAGCGCGACGCGCGTGGACGGCGCCCCGCCCGAGCCCCGCGCCGGCGTGTCGGTTCACGAGAAGCGCCTCGAGCAGGTGCACCTCTGCCTGGGCACGCCCGGCATCGCGCAGACCGACGCCGAGCGCTACGCGGCGCACCTCGTGAACCTCGCGCTCGGAGGCGGCATGAGCTCGCGCCTCTTCCAGGAGATCCGCGAGCGGCGCGGCAAGGCGTACACCGTCTACTCCTTCCTCTCCTCGTACTGCGACGCCGGCTACACGGGGGTCTACGTCGGCACCAGCGCGGAGTGGACGCGCGAGGTGGTCGAGGTGATCCGCGGCGAGCTCGCGCGCGTCGCGCGCGACGGGCTCGCGCCGGACGAGCTCCTGCGGGCGAAGAACCAGATGAAGGGCAGCCTGCTCCTCGGCCTCGAGACCAGCGACAGCCGCATGAGCCGCATCGCGAAGAACGAGATCTACTTCGGGCGCGACGTGCCGCTCGAGGAGGTGGCCGCGGGGATCGACGCGGTGACCAACGACGACGTCCTGCGCATCAGCCGGCGCCTCTTCCGGCCCGAGGCCCTGGCCCTCACGGTGCTCGGCGATCTGAAGGGCCACGCGCTGGGCGACGAGGTGCTCGCGAGTTGAAGGCGCCCCTCGCGGTCGACGTGGTGCGCGTCCGCCCCGGACGCGATCCGCTGCCCCTGCCGCGCTACATGACGCCGGACGCCGCCGGCATGGACCTGCTGGCCGACCTCGAGACCGCGACCGTGCTCGCGCCGGGCGAGCGGTGCCTCGTGCCGACCGGGCTCGCGGTGGCGATCCCGCCCGGGTTCGAAGGGCAGGTCCGGGCACGCAGTGGCCTCGCCGCGCGCGACGGCCTCACGGTGCTGAACGCGCCCGGCACGATCGACGCCGACTACCGCGGCGAGGTGCGGGTGCTGCTCGTCAACCTCGGCCGCGCACCGGTCACGGTCCGCCGCGGCGACCGCATCGCGCAGCTGGTGGTGGGGCCGGTCGCCCGCGTCACCTGGCGCGAGGTCGATGCCCTCTCCGAGAGCGCCCGTGGTGCGGGCGGCTTCGGGAGCACCGACACCGTGGGGGAGCCCGAGCGAGACTTCGCCGAGCCGGGCGACGCGGAGACCGCGCGAGAGGGGTCGGGGCGAAGCAGCGAGCGGCTTCGCCGCGAGCTGCGCGGGGGGTCAGGGGGCGCGCGGCGGAGCCGCGCGGATGTTGAACGCAGCCCGCGGAGCGGGCGAGCATCGCACGGGGCCCCCCGAGATGATTGACCGCTACACCCGGCCCGAGATGGGGCGGCTCTGGTCCGAGGAAGCGCGCCTCGCGCGCTGGCTCGAGGTCGAGCTGGCGCTGGTCGACGTGCTCGCCGAGCGGGGCGAGGTGCCGTCCGAG
>JBKPBB010000364.1:0-6973 GCA_046744245.1 Thermodesulfobacteriota bacterium | reverse complement strand
GGGCCCAGGTGCGGCCCGCCGACGGCGGTGTGGTGGCGCCGGGCGGCGGCAGGCGGCGGCCGGTGGCCCGGCCGACGGCGTGCAGGCCCAGGTGGACGGCGACGCCCGCCCAGCGGTCGATGTAGCGCGCGGCGAGCAGGTTCATGGAACGGCCGGCGGGACGCTACATCGCGCGCCGCCCGGGCGTCAAAGCTGAGCCGGACCCGTGGCGCCGACCGAGCTGCCTGCCGAGTTTGATTTCGCGGGCGCATTGGGCTGGAAAGGCTCGCCGTGCGCTGTCCGCTCTGCGCCGCCCCGGCGCCGCCGCCCGCCTTCGTGAAGGCCGGCTACCCGATCACGCGCTGCGCGTGCGGGATGGTGTTCGTGGCGCGGGAGGTCGACCCTGCCGTGCTCGACGCGCTCTACGGCGAGAGCTACTTCGCGGGCGGCTTCGAGACGGTGGTGCCGGGCTACCGCGGCTACGCGGATGAGGAGCCGGTCATGCGGCGGAACTTCGACCGCCGCCTGGCGCTGATCGAGCGCCGGGTGGCGCCGGACGCGCTCCTCGACGTGGGCGCGGCCCTCGGCTTCTTCGTGCGCGCGGCGCGCGCGCGCGGCTGGGACGCGCGCGGCATCGAGCGCTCGGCCTACGCGGCGGAGCGCGCGGCATCGAGCGGCGTCCCCGTCGTGCACGGCGACTTCCTCTCCGCCGCGCTCGTGCCCGCGAGCTTCACCGCCGTCACCCTGCTGGACGTGCTCGAGCACACGGCCGACCCGCGCGCCTACGTGCGGCGGGCGCGCGCGTGCCTGCGGCCCGGCGGCGTGCTCGCGATCGAGACCGCGGACCTGGCCGCGCCCTTCGCGCGGCTCGCGGGGCGGCGCTACCACTTCTTCACGCCCCCGAACCACCTCACCTACTTCACGCGCGCCACGCTCGCGCGGCTCCTCGCCGAGGAAGGCTTCGCCGACCCGGGCTTCTTCCGCGTCGGCAAGTGGGTCACGCTGCGCCGGCTCGTCTACCACGTCTACACGCGCGCCCCGCGCCCGGCGCTCGGTCGCCTCGTGCGGGTCGTCGAGCGCAGTGGCTTCGCCCGCCTTGCCGTCCCCGTGAACTTGGGCGACGACGTGCTGGCGCTCGCCCGTGCCGCCGGGTAGTGCGGTCGCCGATGCCGCCCTCGCCGCGCCTTCCCGCGATCGACCTCGTCAAGGGGTGCGCCATCCTCTGCGTGCTCTTCATCCACTCGCAGGCGCTGGGCGACGGCCCGCTCTTCCTCTACGTCGTCAACCAGGCGGTGCCGATCTTCGTCGTGCTCTTCGGGCTCAACTCGGAACTCTGGTGGCAGGCACGCTCGGGCAGCGAGGCGACGATCGCCAGCTTCTACGCGAGCCGCGCCCGCCGCATCCTGCTCCCGATGTGGGCCGCGCTCCCGGTGTGGTGGGCGCTGGCGCTGCTCCTCCGCCCGGCGGACGTCGTGCTGACGCGCACGCTGCCGCTCTGGCACGCGGCCGGCTGGCTCTCGCAGGTCGGCACGGGGTGGTTCGTGACCATGATCATCCAGCTCGTGCTCGTGTTCCCGCTCCTGCACGCGCTGGCGCGGCGCGCGGGGACCGAGACCGTGCTCGTGGCCGGGCTCGCGTGCACGCTCGCGTGCGTGCGCTTCCGGTTCCTCCTCTTGGCGGCGCTCGCCGGTGTCGGTCCCGCGCCGGGGCGGGCGCAGGACTTCTTCAACTACTTCGTGTTCTCGCCGCGCCTCCTCGCGCACGTCGCCTTCGGGATGTGGCTCGCGCCGAAGGTCGATCGCCTGGGCGGGACGGCGGCCGCGCTCTCCGCGGCGGCGTTCGCCGCGTGCGTTGCGGGAGCCGAGGGCGGGTTCGGTGCGAGCAGGGCGCCCTACGCCGCCGCCCTCGTCCCGCTGCCGCTCACGGTTCTCCTCCTCGCCGCGTGGCGTCTCCTGCCGCGGGTAGCGGGCGTGACGCCGGCGCTCGAGTGGCTCGGCCAGAGCTCCTACGGCGTCTACCTGGGCCAGCTCCTGACGCACAACGCGTTCGTGTTCGCGCTGGGCCTCGGGCTCTACCAGCGGCTCGACCTCTGGCTCTACACCGCGGCCCTCCTCGCCGGCGGGCTCTTCTTCGTGTGGCTCGGGGAGTCGCTCCGGCGCGTGGCGCGGGGCGGGATCGCGCTCCCGAGTCCGGCGCGCTGATGCCGGCCGTCGTCCTCGGCATCAACCACAACAGCCCCGACTCGGCCGCGGCGCTCCTCGTCGACGGCGTGCCCGTCGCCGTCGCCGAGGAGGAACGCTTCATCCGTCTCGTGCTCAGCCGGGGGGCAACGCGTACGTGCCCGCCATCACCCGGCTGCCCCTGCGCGACTGCACGAGCGGCCTCCTGATCTATCGCAAGGTATGACGAGCGAGCGCCATCGCCACGAGATCGAGCATGGAAAATTCCTGGCCTCCGATCCGTTGAAACATTGGAGCCATGCCTCCTGGGCCGGTCAGGAGCGCGTCGCTCGGCGGGCGAAGCTGTTCATCGACAAGACCGGCATCCGGCCGGGCCTGGAGGTCCTCGAGCTCGGTTTCGGCCTCGGAGAATTCACCGGCAGGCTGGCGCTGTCCGGGGCGCGCGTCACCGCCGTCGACATCTCACCCGACCTCAAGGCGATCGCGGAGAAGGCGGTCGGCCACCGGCCGAACGTCAAACTGGTGCTCGGCGACGCCGAAACTCTTTCGGATTTTCGCGACGCGTCTTTCGATGCCGTCGTCGGCAACTCGATCCTGCACCATCTTGATGCCATGAAGACGCTGAAGAGCGTATTCCGCGTGCTCAAGCCGGGAGGGCGCATCGCTTTTTCCGAACCGAACATGCTGAACCCGCAGATCGCTCTTCAGAAAAACATCCCGTGGCTGAAGAAAGCGCTCGGCGACAGTCCTGATGAGACGGCCTTCTTTTCCTGGCAGATGCGCGGTTTGCTGCACGCGTCAGGTTTCGCCGAGGTCCATGTCGAGCCGTTCGATTTCCTGCATCCGGCCCTGCCCAAAGGCTTCGCACGCCGTTTCGCGCCGCTGGCCGAGAAGCTGGAAAAAATCCCCGGCCTACGCCAGATCGCGGGCAGCCTTTTGATCAGCGCGCAGAAGCCGTAGTCCTCCTGTTCGCGCGGCGGCGCGCGCTGGCGCGCGGGGGATCGAATACCTCCCGCTGAGCCGCCGGGGAGGGCGGCGCTCGACCCCTCGGCCCCCAGGAGCCCCGGCGGGGCAAGGGCTTTCCGGGACCAGGGTGCACGCCAACCCGGCGGCTCAGGGATGATAAAAGCGGGCTTGACTGTTTTTATCTTTGGCGCTAGGGTGCGCGCATGGTGACCAGGGCGGCTCCGGGCGGTCGCCGCACCCGCCGCCGGCGGAGCCAGGAGGAGCGCCGGGAAGCGACCCGCGGGGCGGTGCTCGACGCCACCGTGGAGTGCCTGGCCGAGCGCGGCTACGCGGGGACGACCACCACGCGCATCGCGCGCCGCGCCCGCGTCTCACGCGGCGCCCTCCTGCACTACTACGCCTCGAAGATCGAGCTCCTCACGAGCGCCATCGAGCACATCCTCCGGCGCCGCGAGCAGGAGTTCCGGGCGGCGTTCGTCGCGCTGCCCGCCGACGCCGACCGGCGGGCGGCGGCGATCGACATCCTGTGGAGGATGGTCTCGGGCTCGACCTTCTACGCCTGGCTCGAGCTCGTGGTCGCCGCGCGCAGCGATCGCCAGCTCCTGCGCGAGGTGTCCCGGATCACGACGCAGTTCACCGACACCGTGATCGCCACCTACCGCGAGCTGTTTGCCGAAGCCGCCGCGCCGAACGTGCGCTTCGACCTCGTCCCGGCGTTCACGTTCGCGTTTCTCCAGGGCCTCGCCCTCGATCGCATCGCCATCGCGGACGACCAGCGCGTGAGCGAGCTGATCGCCGTGCTGAAGGATCTGGCCGCCGTCGTGCTCGGTCCCAACCCGCGTCCCCCGGGCGCGTAGAGAGAGGAGGAATCATGTCCCTTCAGGTCGCCGCCGTCGAACCCCACGTGTTCGTGCCGGAGGAGGAGCGACCGGCCGCACGCAAGGAGACCTTTCGGCAGCTGGTCTCGCGCCTGAGCCACCAGTCGGTCGTCAAGCACTTCGACGCCTATGCCGACATCGCCTGGGATGCGGAGGAGTTCCGCATCGATCCCCTCGATCCGCGCTGGGAGCTCGCCGCGGACGACGTGCTCGGGGGCAGCGCGTGGTACCGCGCCCAGCCGCCCGCGCTGCGCGCGCGGCTCGGTCTCCACCTGGTCGCCCACTTCATGAAGATCGGTCTCCAGTTCGAGGGCGTCCTCAAGCGGGGGCTCCTCGCCTTTGCCGCCTCGCTCCCCAACCGCTCGCCCGAGTTTCGCTACGTCTATCACGAGATCATCGAGGAGGCGCAGCACGCGCTCATGTTCCAGGAGTTCGTGAACCGCTCGGGCTTCGACCTCCGCGGGCTCACCGGCGTCCACCGCTTCCTCGCCGGCCGGGTGCCGAGGCTCGCGACGGTCTTCCCCGAGCTCTTCTTCGTCTTCGTCCTGGGCGGCGAGGACCCCATCGATCACGTGCAGCGCCGGGCGCTCCGCCGCGACCAGCCGGTGCACCCTCTGCTCCGGCGGATCATGCAGATCCACGTGACCGAGGAGGCGCGTCACCTCTGCTTCGCGCGCCACTACCTGAAGGAGCACGTTCCGCACCTCGGACGGGCCCGCCGCGCCGCGCTCGCCGTCGGCGCGCCGGTCGTGCTGAGCGTCATGGCCCAGCTCATGATGCGGCCGTCGCCGGCGATCATCCGCGCGTACCGCATCCCGCGGCGGGTCATCGACGAGGTCTACGTCCGCAACCCCCGCCACCGGGCAGACATGCTCGAGGCGCTCGACAAGGTCCGCACGCTCGCCAGCGAGCTCGGGCTGATCACACCCCGCACCCGGCGCCTCTGGCAGGCGCTCGGCATCTGGGCCGGGCACCCGTCGTCTTGACTCCCCCGGGGCTCGCGTAGGACTCTCACCGCCCGGTGCGGATCCTCTTCTACTATCGCGGCATCGAGAACCTGGGCGTCGGCTACCTCATGTCGATGCTCAGGCACCACGGGCACGAGATCGACCTGATCTTCGACCCCGGCCTCGACGACAACCTCTTCCTGAAGGCCCCGCACCTCGCCTGGCTGAACCGCCACGAGGCGCTGCTCGAGCGCGCCGTCGCCTTCCGGCCGGACCTGATCGCGATGGGCTCGCTCACCAACCTCTGGCCCTTCTGCTCGACGATGGCCGCGAAGCTGAAGCAGCGGATCGGCGCGCCGATCATCGTGGGCGGCCACCACGCGCAGGCGCTCCCCGACTACATCCTGGAGAGCCCGCACGTCGACATGGTGTGCACCGGGGAGGGTGAGGTCGCGCTTCTCGCGCTGGTTCGCCGGATGGAGCGCGGCGAGGACTACACCACCATCCCGACCCTCTGGGTCAAGAAGGACGGCGTCGTCCACCGCAACGAGATGGGAGCGCTCGAGAACGACCTCGACCAGTTTCCCTTCCCGGAGAAGCAGCTCTGGTGGGAGTACGGCTGCTTCAAGGACAACCTCGAGATCTTCACGGGGCGCGGCTGCCCGTTCAAGTGCACGTTCTGCAACATCCACTACCAGCGGGAGATCTTCCGAGGGAAGGGCGACTTCCTCCGCAAGCGGTCGATCGCGAACGTCATGGCGGAGTTCAGGCAGAACCTGGCGCGCTACGACGTCAAGTTCGTCTCCGTCCACGACGACAACTTCACCACCGACCCGCACTGGGTGGAGGAGTTCTGCGAGGCGTACCGCAAAGAGGTGAACCTCCCCTGGTACTGTTTCGGCTACCCGACCACCATCAAGCCGCGGCTGGTGAAGGCGATGAAGGCCGCCAACTGCGCCACCATCTTCATGGGCGTCGACTCGGGCGACCCCGACGTCCGCCGCTACTACATGGAGCGGCCGATGCCCGACGAACTCATCTTCCGCGCGGCCCGGCTCGTCAAGGACGCCGGCATCGGCCTCCAGGTCTCGTGCATCTACGGCAACCCGGGCGAGACGCCCGAGCAGATGATGAAGACGCTCCGCATGGTCGACGCGATCCGGCCGACGCAGTGCTCGGCGTACATCTTCTACCCGTTCCCGAAGACCAAGCTGCACGACATGGCCGTCCAGATGGGCTACCTCGACGCGGAGGGGCAGGAGAAGGTCCGCCGGGGCGTCTCCGGGTACCACCACGAGTCGATCCTGAAGCACCCCCACAAGGAGCTCGCCGAGACGCTCGCCAAGATCACGCCCGTCTACGCGCGCGCGCCCGAGGTGGTGAAGCCGTGGCTGCGCTGGATGATCGCGCGGCGCATGAAGCGCCTGGCGCTCTTCCTCTACATCGTGTTGATCCCGCTCACCTTCCCGTTCCTCGGTGTGGAGGGGATCAAGGTGACGCTCCGGATGGCGTGGCGGGCGCTCTGGCGCAGGGCGGGGCAGCGGCTGCCGCGGCCTCCGCTCCCTGAAGCACGGGCCGCGTAGGGCAAAGGCCCCGACGCGGGACCATGACCCGCTCTGAGCTGCGACTGGTGCCGCTCGACCCGTGCCCGTCCGTCAGCGGCGCCGGCGCCGCCGGTGGAGCTCCTTGACCGCCGCGGCGCCGGCCTCGGGCAGATCACCCTCGCCGTCGAGGGCCGGCTGCGATGCGGCCGCCGTCGTCGCGATCACGCGCTCGCCTTCCTGCCCGCGCTTCGCAACGGCTTCGTCGAGTTCGACGATCAGCAAAACATCCTCGAGAACCCGATGTTCAGGGGCCTCGGGCCTGCGCGCATCGGCTGGATGTTCACCACCTACCACATGGGACACTGGCAGCCGCTGTCCTGGTCTCCCTCGGCCTCGACTACACGCTCTGGGGGCTCGACCCGCTCGGGTACCATCGGACGAATCTCGTCCTCCACCTGACGAGCGCGGCGGTGCTGTTC
>JBKPBB010000177.1:0-4022 GCA_046744245.1 Thermodesulfobacteriota bacterium | reverse complement strand
CGGTCGAGTTCACGGCCGACAAGGCGGGCGTCTTCCCGATCATCTGCCAGCTCCATCCCGCGCACGTGGGCGGGGAGCTGGTCGTGCTCGAGTAGGCCGGGCGCCCGCCGCCCCGGCGCGTCAGGTCACTTGCGGCCCTTCCAGCGGTGGTACTTGTCGATGAACTCCCGCCGCTGGCCCGGGTCGAAGCCGCGGTAGGTGTCGTAGTTCCGGCGCAGGCGCTGGCGCTCCTGCGGCGGCATGGCGCGGAACTGCTGGTAGCGCCGCTCGAGCATCTTCTGCCGCTCCTCGGGGAGCTGCTGGTAGCGCTGGTAGTTCTCCCACGCGCGGCGCTGCTCCTCGGGCGTGAGCGACTGCCACGGCCGGCCGTTCCACTCCTGCGCTCGCGCGCCCCGCGCGCCCAGGGCGAGCACGAGGACGGCGATGGCGGCGACGCGCTTCATCCGTTCGAGGGCGGCTCCTGCCCGTCGGGTGTGGCGGGCTCGTCATCGAGCGTGGTCGTCCGGATCGCCTCGAAGTGCCGGAGCTTGTCCATGTTGCGGAGGATGGGGAAGTCCATGAACAGGTCCGGCGCGTCGGCCAGCTTGGCGGGCGGCTCCGCGGGCGGCGGGACCTTCGCGACGCGGCTCGGCAGCCGTGCCGGGGCCGGCGGCGAGGACCGGGGCCCCTGCTTGGCGCCGGCCTTGGGCGTCGAGCCGACCGCGGCCGGGCCCGGGACCTCGCCCGTCCGCCGGACGATGCCGATGGCGAGCACCAGCACCGCCGCCGTCGCCAGGGCGAAGACCGGGAGCGGCAGCCAGATCCTCCAGCCGCTCGCGGGCACACCCTCCGCCTCGTCGGCTGCGGCCAGCCGGACGCGGCGCAGGGTGGCCTCCTCCAGGCTCGCGGACACCGCTGCCTCCATCGGCAGCCCCTCGAGCGTGGCAAGCATCCGCTCCGTCACCCCGAGCTCGCGGCGGCACGCCTCGCAGACCGCGAGGTGCCCGTCGAGCGCGCGGCGGCGCCGCCGCGAGAGCTCACCGTCCACGGCGGCCGTCATCAACTTCCGTGCACGCTGACATCGCATGATCAGGTTCCTCCTACAGGTACTCCCGGAGCGTCTTCTTGAGTGACTGGGTAGCGCGGAAGAGGAGCGCCTTCACCGCCCCCTCCGTGCAGCCGAGCGCCGCGGCCACGTCGCGGTAGGCGAGGCCGTCGACACGCGAGAGGAGAAGGGCTGCGCGCTGCTTCGGCGGCAGCTCGCCGACCGCCGCCTCGAGCTGACGCGCCAGCTCGCGGGTCGATGCGCCCTCCTCGGGCGTGGTCGCCGCCGGGTCGGCGAGCTGCGGGCCCTCGCGGCGGTCGTCGTCGTCCCGCGGCTTCCAGAGGTCGACCCGGAGGTGCCGCTCGGGGCGCCGGAGCTCGTTCAGGCAGAGGTTGGTGGCGATGGTGAAGAGCCAGGTCGAGAAGCGGCTCTCGGGCCGATAGCGCTGGCGGAAGCGGAAGACCTGCACGAAGACGTCCTGGGTCACCTCCTCGGCGCGGGCCTCGCTCCCGACCAGCCGGCGCGCGTACTGGAGGACGCGCGGGCTGAACTTCTGGAAGAGATCCTGGAAGGCCGCCTGGTCCCCCGCCTGGAGGCGGAGCATCAGGGCCACATCGGGGTCGGCGGCGGCCCCAGCCGGGACGGTCGCGGCGGACGTCGTGGTCCCCTCGCCTTCTCCGATCGGCTCCCCCGGCCGCTTCATCTCACCTACGCTGGCAGGCGCCATGCGCGGCGAGATTCTACGCGAAGGGACCGTGGCTTCCCAGACGAGGACGCACGCCGACACGCGGCCGGGAACACACGACCGGCCGCGGAGTTGCGCGTGCCCGGGGCCTTTTTGGCGGCTTCCATGGGGGGCGCGAAGCTGCTAACCGCGAGACGTGAGCCGCTCCCCGCTGGAACCCTCGCTCGCGCGCCATCTCGAGCGCATCACCGGCTACCTCCGGGACGCGGGCCTGCGCCAGATCCCCCCCGAGCGGACGGACCTCCGCCGGACCCTCGCAGACTTCATGTTGCGGCGCACCCCGGCGGTCCTGGAGCCCTGGCTGCGGGAAATCGGCCCCGCCCTGGGCATCCCGGAGGCCGACTGGCCGCGCATCCGGGAGGACCAGGCGGCGGCCGTCAGCCGTTGGGCGCGCCACATCGCAGACCCCGCGAACGTGGAGACCTACGTCATGCTCTCCCGCCACACCCGCCAGGGCTTCATCTCGCGCTTCCCGGCCTCCCGCTTCCTGGCGACGCAGATCCGCTTCACCCAGCTCCTCGTCGAGGACATCAAGCGCGAGTTCGCGCACGATCCGGCGCAGGCGGACCAGCTCCGCCAGCTCCTCGGGCAGGAGTTCCAGGAACGCGTCCTGCACATCACCGACTTCTTCGTCCAGGCGCGCGAGGACGAGCTGCGCCGCCAGGAGGCCGCCTACCGCGAGGAGCTGCTCGAGCAGGAGGCGAGCTACCGGCGGGCCATCGACGGCGCCCCGGCCTGCATCCTCATGGTGGACGCGGCCGCCGGCACGCTCTTCGACGTCAACCACGTGGCCGAGCGCCTGCTCGGCTACGGCCGCGAGGAGCTCCGCGGGCGGCCCTTCCAGGACCTCCATCCCCCGGGCGAGCGCTCCCGCGCGTCCACCCTCTGGCGCAGCGCGCTCGAGCGCGGGCATGCGAGCCGCGACGACCTCCACCTCCTCACCCGCCGGGGCGAGCTGGTCCCCGTGTTCGCCAACGCGGGCTACATCGAGTACGGCCCGCGCCGCTGGGTGCAGCTCATCTGCGTCGACATCTCCGATCGCAAGCGCCTGGAGAGCCAGCTCATCCAGTCCGAGAAGATGGCGGCCATCGGGCAGCTCGCCGCCGGCATCGCGCACGAGCTGCGCAACCCGCTCGCCATCGTGATGAACGCGCTCTACGATCTCCACCAGATCGTCGACGGCCGGAACGCCGAGGTGGCCGAGGACGTGCGCATCGCCGAGGAGGAGATCGGCCGCGCGCAGGCGATCATCAAGAACCTGCTCGAGTTCTCGCGCGAGTCGGGCGCGGAGCTCACGCGCCTGGACGTGAACGACCTCCTCACCCGCACCCTCCAGCTCATGCAGAAGTACCTGCAGGACAACGGCGTGCGCGTCTCGAGCGAGCTCGGCCCGATCCCGCCCTGCCTCGCCAACGTGAACGCCATGCGCCAGATCGCGCTCAACCTGATCACCAACGCCGTCCAGGCGATGCCCGAGGGCGGCGAGCTGACGCTCCGCACCGCCGCGGTCGGCCCCAACCTGATCCGCATCGAGGTGCGCGACACCGGGATCGGCATTCCGGCCGAGCACCTGCAGGACATCTTCAACCCCTTCTATACGACCAAGGCGCCCGGGCAGGGGACGGGCCTCGGGCTCTCGGTCGTGCACTCGATCCTGCGCCGCTACCAGGGCGAGATCCGCGTGGCGAGCGCGGTCGGCGTGGGCACGACCTTCACCATCGACCTCCCCTGCCAGTGCCACGCCGAGGTGCTCCCCGACCGCCCCGAGGGCTGAGCCGCGGTGCAGGCGCGCATCCTCCTCGTCGAGGACGAGGTCAACATGGCGCGCACGCTCGCCAAGAACCTCGAACGCGCGGGCCACGCGGTGGAGCACGCGCCGCACGGCGAGGCGGCGCTCGCCCGCCTCGGCGAGGCGAGCTTCGACGTCGTCCTGACCGACCTGAAGATGCCGGTGATGGACGGCATGGCCCTCCTGCGCGCCATGCACGAGCGCCGCCTCGCGCCCGCGGTGGTCGTGCTCACCGGCTACGGCACGATCGAGAGCGCGGTCGAGGCCATGAAGCTCGGCGCGGCGGACTACCTGATCAAGGACGCGCGGCCGCAGGAGATCCTGTTCACCATCGAGCGGGTCTTGAAGCTCGACGCGCTCAAGCGCGAGAACGCGCGGCTGCGCGGGGAGATCGGGCGGCTGCACGGCTTCGGCGAGCTGATCGGCGAGAGCGCGCCGATGAAGGAGACCTACCGCGTCATCAA
>JBKPBB010000096.1:0-6330 GCA_046744245.1 Thermodesulfobacteriota bacterium | reverse complement strand
GTTGCACCCACAGCAAGCCCGAGCGCACGGTCGGCATCGCCTGCCCGCGCCGAGAGTATGATAATGCGCAGGGTGCCCGTGGACTCTCCGGCGCGCCGCCGGCGGCACAGTGCGTATCCATCAGCGTCCGGCAGCATGAGGTCGAGGATCACCAGCGCCGGGCGCTCCGTGCCGCGGAGCGTCAGCGCCGCCTCGCCCGTTTCCGCTTCGCAGACGGCATGGCGTGACGCTCAAGCTGGAAGCGGACGAGCTGCCGGATGTCCCCCTCGTCCTCTACGACCAAGATATTGGGCTCGATGGCCACCGAAGCGTCTCGGTAAATGGTGCTGCTAGTCCGTGACGGGCGGATGACGGCGTGATGAATTTCGGCCGCTGGAGTGGGGGAAACGTTACCTCAGGGTTACAGTCGCGCTCGGGCCCCATGCAACGAAGAATTCATGAAATCGCAATCGAGCGATTCGTATGGGCGCGCTACCATGGGGCCGTCGTGGGGTCGTGGGGGTGGAGGGGCAATGGAAGCCGAATCGACGTACGTTCACGCGCTCGAAGGTCGCCTGCGCATCAAGGTCGCGGGCGTCAAGGGGTCCCCCAGCGGGGCGTCGCGGGTCGAGGTTGGCCTGCGATCGGTCGGGGGCGTTCGCGAAGTCCTGGCGAACCCGATGACTGGCAACGTTCTCGTCCTCTACGATCCCGCCATCACGTGCCAGGGCGACATCGTCGCAGCCCTCCGGGCCCTCGGGTGCCTCCCGTACAAGAACCCCACCGGCGATCACGCGCCCGAACGTCACCTCCTGGTTCGGGTCGCACGAGCCGTCGCACAGGCGGCCACGGAAGCCGCGCTGCAGCAGGCCCTGATCGCTCTGCTCTAGGCCTCAGCGCTCGCGAGGAGCGGGCGGAGGGCATTCACGCTCGCGGCGATGGCGGACCCATTGCTGATCAGGGTGGCGCCGACCGGTCCGATGACCTGCAGGAGCGAGAGCACGATCGCTGCGGTGTTTGGATAGACGAGTAGGTTCCAGTTCTGACGAATGAGCTGGATCGACTCGCGCGCGATGTCGATCGCCTGCACGAGCTTCCAGAGGTTGCCCTCGAGGAGCGCCACGTGGGCAGCCTCGCGCGCGATGTCGGCACCCCCTCGTACCGCGATCCCGACATCGGCCTGGGCCAAGGCGGGCGAGTCATTGATACCGTCACCCACCACCGCGACGATTCGTCCGGCGCGCTGGAGAGATCGTACGACCTCGACCTTCTGGTCCGGCAACGCGCCGGCGACGTATTCATGGATGCCCAGCTCGGCCGCCACCTGCGCGGCGACCGCCTCGTGATCACCGGTCACCATCACCAGCCGCTCGAGGCCGCGCGCGCGAAGCGCTTCCATGACCGCTGCCGCTTCCGGCCGAAGCGGGTCCGCATAGGCAAGGAGGCCAATCAACTCGCCGTCGCGGGCGACGAACAGGGGAGACGCGGTCTGCTCGCGTCTCCGCGCGAGCTGCTCCCTCCTCGGTCCGATGTCGATGCCTTTCATGTCCATGAAGCGCTCTGAGCCGACCTGAATCGTCATCCCAGCGATCGCCGCTTCAACCCCGAGCCCGACGGCGTAGCGCGAACTGTCTCGCTCGGGGATCAGAAGGCCCCGCGCTGCTGCCGCTCGCACGACCGCGCGCGCCACGGGGTGGGTGAGGCGCGCCTCGGCACCGGCCGCTAGCGCCAGCACCTGCTCTCCAGCCACCCCATTTCCGGGCGCCTCAACGCCCACGATCTCCGGTGTCCCCTGGGTCAACGTCCCCGTTTTGTCGAAAACCACCGCATCGACCTCGGCGAGCCGCTCGAGATGGCGTCCGCCCTTCATCAGAATCCCGTGGCGTGCGGCGCGCGCGATGGACGCCAGCACGGTCGTCGGGGCCGCGATCCGAATGCCGGTCCCGTAGTCGATGATGAGCAACGCGGCCGCAGTGTTCACGTTTCCGGTCGCGCCCAGGACGCCGCCGGCACCGACGAAGCTCCACGGCACGATCCGGTCCGCGAACTCCTCGGCATAGTTCTGGATCCGCGTCTCGCGCGTGGGCGCTTCCCGCACGAACTGCACGATCTTCGCAGCCAGTGTCGCCTCGCCGACCTTCGCCGCGCGCAAGTAGAGTTTCCCATCGCTCAGCACCGTGGCCGCATACACCGGGGCTCCCTCCCCCTTCTCGACCGGCAGCGATTCCCCCGTCAGCATCTTTTCGTCGACGAGGGCCGTGCCGCTCAGGACCGTCCCGTCCACGGGGATGAGCTCCCCGGGATAGACGACGACCTGATCCCCTTCGCGGACCTCCTCGATGCGTACCTGCACCTTCTTCCCGTCGCGCACGACCCACGCCAACCGCCGCTTGCCGGTGAAGAGCCCCTCGATGGCTCGATGCGACTGCTGCACCGTCAGGTCGCGGATGAAGTCCCCGAGGGAGACCAGCCAGACCATGACGGCCGCGGTCTGGATGCTGCCCTGGAGCGCCAGGACGGCCGTCGCCGCCGCATCGAGCACGTCGACGTTCAGCTTCCCCTTCTCCCGGAGAGAGGTCAGCGCCCGCGAAAAGATGGGCACGGCGGCCCCGAGGACGAGCCCACTCACGAGCACCGACTCGGCGACCATGCCGACGACCAGCCCGGCGCTCGAGAGGGCGAGCGTGACGGTCGAACCCCATCCGGACTCCGCGCTCGCCGGGGGCGGCGCCGGCGTCTCGGCGGCGAGTAGCTCCTCGACCGTGAGCGCGCGGATATGCGAGAGCAATTCCTCCCCGCTGGCCGACGCAGGATCGTACGTCACCACGACGCTGCGCGCGGTCGCGTTCAGCCGAACGGCACGGATCCCGGATCGGGCGGCGAGGAAGGACGTGAAGGCGCCGTTGCAGACGCCCGCGTCAGCGACGCGAAGTCTGATACGGCCGGGGATCGCATGTACGACATCACACTCCATCCCGGCCGCCTCGCATGACTGAGCGATCTCGACGCTACTGGACCCGCAGGGTGTCCGCTGAGTGTACGACCGACGGCCTCACGTCTGCGACAGAGTGACCATAAACTGTTCGTTACAGTTCGGAGAAATCTGCGTTACGGCCGGTCCCGCCCGCTGCAGAATCCTCTTCCCGGGGGGTGTCCTCATCCGGGGGCTTGTCGAGCGCGACGCGCGCGAGGTATAGGCCTGGCCAACTTCCCCTGACAAGGGTTTCGGCAACGGAGGTTGTCATGGCTCTCCTCGAAGATGCGCTCGGCGGATGGAGCGGCGGTCTCCTCGTGGGCCTCGGGGCCGCAGTTGTCGCTCCGCTCATCCTTCCCAACGCGGGTGCCGGTGTGCGCCCGATCGCCAAGGCGCTGGTGAAGGGCGTGCTCGTCGTCGCCGACGGCGTGCAGGGTGTCGTCGCCGAAGCGACAGAGCAGATCAGTGACCTCGTCGCGGAGGTGCGTGCGGAGAGCGCTCCCGCACCTGGCGATGGCCGGCAGCGTCGATCGACGGCGACGCACGCCTGATCCCGGTGCGATGGGGACGGCCGGCATCCGCGTCGTTCATGCCCTGCCACGGCGAGTTCGCGTCAAGGTCGGCGCGCTGAAGGGCAATCCGCGAGCTGCCCGCCACCTCGAGGAGCACCTGAACAGCATTCCCGGCGTGCGCCAGGCGCAGGCCAACCCCGTGACAGGAAGCGTCCTCGTTCTCTACCACGATCGGGCGCATTGGCGGGACTCGATCCCCAGTTTGGCCGAGAAGCTGGCCGCTGTCGCGGCTGACGTCGACGTGGGGGCCGTGGCCGATCGCCTGGCCGCCAGCCCGCAAGCCGCGAACGGGGCGCCGATTCTGGAGGCGAGCGACGTCCGCGACTTCTTTCACGTGATGAATGAAACGGTTCGCAGCACGACGGCCGGTCTCGACTTGAAGCTCCTCGTGCCACTCGTGCTCGTCTTCCTCGGGGTGCGGGGCCTCTTCGCGCAAGGGGTTTCTGCACCACGCTGGTACGATCTCCTGTGGTTCGGATTCGGTACGTTCATGATGCTGAACGCGGCCGGCGTAACGCCGGCGCGCGCGGCCGAAGAGGCGGCAGAAGTCGCTGCGGCCCTCTAGTGCGGCACCGGCATTTACCCGAGCCCAGAGGAAAGGCCTGAGCGAGCCCTCCAGGGGAGGAGAGGCATGGATTGGAGGCTCGTGGCGTCCACCTTCGGACTCGTCTTCCTCGCCGAGATGGGCGACAAGACCCAGCTGGTGGCCATCAGCCTCGCGGCGACAACCGGCCGCCCTCTCTCCATCGCGGTCGGTGCGATAGCAGGCCTGGCAGCCGGGACAGTGATGGCGGTCGGCGCAGGACAGTTGCTACCAGCGATCCTGCCTACCGTGTGGACACGCCGCCTGGCGGGGATGGTGTTCTTGCTGACCGGGCTCGTCCTGGTTTTTCGGCGCACTTGAGCAGCAGATCCCTGCCCTGCTCGGGGGCAGTCCACTCGCCCGGAGCTCGATGCCCGGCGACCTGCCGGGACCGCGATGCCAAGCACAGTGCTGGTCAAGGTCGTCATGATCGTTCAGCGCTCTTTTCAACGCCTTCCCGTCCGGCCTCGACCGACTTCCAGGTCCACCCGCCGTCGCCTGCAAGCTCGAGGACGGCGTCATAGTCGCCGAGGCTGTCGCCGCCATCCCCGAGAGTCAGATACGTGATCGATCGCTCCCAGAGCAGGCTGAGGATCCGATCGGTCTGTTCGGACCCGAGGGCCGCGCGCGGTCGCTCCAGGAAGGCGAAGCGAGGGGCGGCGAGGACCACACGGGCGACGGAGAAAAGCTGCTGCTCGCCAAGCGAGAGAACGTCGTCCCAGTCCCGCTCGACGTCCAGGCCGCCCGTGCGCTCCAGCACGGGCTCCAGGCCCAGCCCGTGCAGCACGGTCGCGATCTGCTCGTCCCCGATGACGCCCTCCCGTACGAGCACATCCCGGAGCGTTCCCGGGGAGAGGTACGGTCGCTCGGGGAGAAAGAGAATGGCCTCGAGTCCGGGCCGGACGATACTTCCGCTTCCATTTTCCCAGACTCCGGCGGTCGCCCGGAACAGCGCCACCTTCGCGGCGTCGTTCGGCCCCACGATCAACACCCTCGTTCCGTGCGGAACCGATACGGACAGGTCCCTGAGCAGGACGTGGTCGCTCCCCGGCGAGAGGAGCGTCAGCCGCTCGTAGGCAACGTGCGCCTCGTCCTCGCGCACGTCGATGGGAGCTGCGGCCGGTGACAGGCCCTGCTCCATCGCATCCGCGAGCGACCCGAGACGTGTGACCACGGCGGCGAACGAGGAGATCGACTGGAACTGGGTGACGACGAGCGAGAGTGCGCCGACCAAGGTCGAGAAGGCCATCGCGGACTGGGTGATCACGCCGAACTCGACCTCGCCCCGGATGAAGAGCGGAGCCACGACCAGGGCCGGGATGATCTGGATCACGTAGTTGTACCCGTTGGTGAACAACGCCAGGTTACGATTCACGGCGATGATCCGCCGCATGTTGGCCGTCAGGTCATCGAACCGGCGCCGCAGCCTCGCGCCGATCCGCCCCTCGCGATGCAGGAGCGCGATCGACTCGGCGTTCGCCTGAACGTGAACGAGGTTCGCGCGGAAGTCGGCCTCTTTGTCGAGCTGGTTGTAGTTGAGCCAGACGAGCGGGCGGCCGAACAGGACCGTCAGAGCGGAGCCGCACGCTGCGTACAGGACGGCGACCGCGAACAGCGTGCGGCTGATCGACCACAGCACGCCCGAAAACGCCAACACGGTCACCGCGGTGTTGCTCAGCATGAGCACGAACGAGAGGGTGGTCGCGGTGAACGCCCGGACGTCTTCGGCGATGCGCTCGTCGGGGCTCGTGAGCACTCCCGCGGCACTCAGGCGGTAGTAGGCTCTCCGGTCGAGGTACGCGCCGAGGAGTCGCCGGGTAAGCCACTCCCGCCAGAGCAATCCCAGCCGCTGCTCGCTGAAGGAATAGAAGGCGCCCACGAGCGCCGAAGCTGCGAACACCCCCAGGTATGCGATGGCCTCCCGGATGAACCGCGCCGAGTCGCGGTTCGAGATGGCCGTCATGAAGTCCCGGCCGACATAGCTGTTCAATACGTTCAAGCCGTTGAACGCGAAGAGCAGGGTGATGAGCAGGGCGAAGAGCCCTCGAGCGCGCCAACCGACCTCGCAGTTGGCGAAGTCTCTGACCGCCCGGCGGAACTGCGACCAGGTCTGCCGCGTGATGGGGACCCGGTGCTCGGTCATCACCGAGGTGTGTCGCCTCGGACGCTCGGCGAAGGTTGGGCCGGACACGTCATGCGAGCACGACGCTCACCCCGCAGGT
>JBKPBB010000404.1:0-5391 GCA_046744245.1 Thermodesulfobacteriota bacterium | reverse complement strand
TTGGCGAGTCCCACGACCGGAAGATCGTCCAGACCGAGCGTCCCGAGGACGACCTTCGCCGCACCCAGCTGGCCGAGCCCCCCGTCGATGACGAGAAGGTCGGGGAGGCCGCCGTGCTCGCGCGCGTCCCGGAAGCGGCGCCGCAGCACCTCCGCCACCGCGGCGAAGTCGTCCGTCCCCTCGACGGTGCGGATGCGGTAGTGGCGGTACCCGTCCTTGTCGGGCTCGCCCTCGTCGAAGGCGACGAGCGCCCCCACCGTCTCGCTGCCCTGGATGGTGGCGATGTCCACGCACTCGATGCGCTTGGGCGCGTTCGCGAGGCGCAGGCGCCGCTGCAGCTCTGCCACCATCGTCGCGGCCTGCTTCGCCGCATCCCGGCGTTCGGCGAAGCTCTGGCGCGCGTTCTCGCGCGCCATCTCGATCAGGCGGAGCTTGTCGCCGCGCTGTGGGATCAGGACCGCCACCTTCTTGCCGCGCCGCTCGCTCAGGTACTCGGCACGCACGTCGGCGTCGGAGATCGCGACCGGGAGGAGTATCTCGTCCGGCACGTCGTGGTTGGTCGCCTGGTAGAACTGCGTGAGGACGGCCTCCAGGA
This sequence comes from Thermodesulfobacteriota bacterium, assembly GCA_046744245.1. GTDB lineage: Bacteria > Desulfobacterota > Binatia > DP-6 > DP-6 > DP-6. The sequence continues at coordinate 4,796 of JBKPBB010000404.1, read as the reverse complement.
CCTCCTCGTCGGGGAACTCCCAGTCGTCGAAGCTGTAGCTGCGGTTCGAGACCAGCTTGCCGCTGCGCACGAAGAGGACCTGGACCTCGATCGCGCCGCCCTCGCGGTAGAGGCCGAAGACGTCCTGGTTGGCGCCCCAGTGCTCGACCACCTGCTGGCGCTCCTGCGTCTTCTCGATCGCCTGGATCTGGTCGCGCAGGCGGGCCGCCTCCTCGAAGCGCTCCCCGGCCGCGGCGGCGGCCATTCGGGTGCGGAGTCCGGCGACCACCTCGTGGTTGCGCCCCTCGAGGAGCAGCATCACCTGCCGGAGGTGCTCCTCGTACGTGCCGCGGTCGACCGGCAGCACGCAGGGGCCGAGACAGCGCTTGATGTCGTACTCGATGCAGGGGCGGCTGCGGTTGCGGAACACGGGGTCGCTGCACGTGCGCAGGGGAAACACCTTGCGGATCGTGTCGAGCGTGTCGCGCACCGCCGACGCGCTCGCGAAGGGGCCGAAGTAGCGGCTCCCGTCCTTGACGATCCGGCGCGTCACCAGCACGCGCGGCCACGGGTCCGCGGTCGTGACCTTGACGCTCACGTAGCTCTTGTCGTCCTTCAGCCGGATGTTGTAGCGCGGCCGGTACTGCTTGATGAGGTTGTTCTCGAGGATGAGCGCTTCCTTGTCGCTGGCGGTGACGATGGTCTCGAAGTCCGCGAGGCGCTCGACCAGGAAGCGCACCTGGCTGCGCTCGTCGCCGCCGCGGAGATAGGTCCGCACGCGGGCGCGGAGGCTCGCCGCCTTGCCGACGTAGATGATCTTCCCGTGCCGGTCCTTCAGGAGGTAGACGCCCGGCCGCGGCGGCACGGCGGCGAGCTTCTCCTCGAGCGGCCGGGGCGCGACGCCCGCCGGCGGCGGCGCGGTCTCCTCGTCGGGGTTCACGAGCACGGGATTATAGCGAGGCGCCGGGCGGGGCGCTCACGATGCGGACGGCGGGCCGAGCTGGCGGAAGAAGCGCTCGACCGCCGGCCCGAGGCCGGGCAGCGCGGGGTGCGGCGGCAGGCGCTCGCCGACCGCGTGGCGCGTCTCGCCGCCGGCCGTGACCACGAGCACCTCGCGGGTCTCCGGCAGCACGAGCCACACCACGGCGACGCCGTGGCCGAGGTACGACCTGGCCTTCTCGCGCAGCTCGGGCTCGCCCTCCTCACGGCCGGCCACCTCGACGGCGAGGATCGGCGGGACTCGTATGTAGCGCTCGCTCCACGGGAGCACCGATTCGCGCCGCCACACGGCGCCCTCGGCGCCGCGGACGTCCTTGCCCAGGATCATCCCAGCCTCGTTCCCGCCCACGAAGAACTCGGGGTGCTCCTCGCCCCACTGGCCGAGGATGCTCACGACCCCGACGCTCACGCCCTGCTGCACGGCGCCGCAGGGGGGCATGTAGAGGAGCCTCCCGCCGACCCACTCGAGGCGCCCGTCGATGCGCGGCCACGATGCCGGCTCCTCGGGGCGGAAGCCTTCGGGCGGCTCGAGCTCGACCGGAAAGCGGACCGAGGCCGGGACGCGGATCGTCTCGGAGTCTGGCTCCGAGGGCATGGCGGGGATGCTGGCATGAAGCCTCCGGGGTGACAAGACAAGGCGCTCGGGAGCGAAGAGCGTGCCGCCAAAAACACCTCGCCGGGCGGTGCGGCGTCACGTTGCGCTGCAACAGCCCGTTGCACGCCGACTGCTACGTGGTCGCCCTGCCCCGCCTCGGGCGCTCGGCGGCGGGCTGAGGAAGAACGGCTCCTCTCGGAAGGTCCAGCAGGATCGGCGCCGGCGTGGACCCGCCGCTACCGCGACACACCTTCGTAGACGAGCCGAAAAAAACCGGGCTCGTCAGCCGAGCTGGCGGAAAAAACGCTCGACGGGCGGCTCGAGGCCGGGCAGCGCGGGGTGCGGCGGCAGGCGATCGCCGGTCGCGAGGCGGGTCTCGCCCGCGGCCGTGACCACTACCACCTCAAGGGTCTTCGGCAGCGCGAGCCACACGGCGGCGACGCCGTGGCCGAGGTACCACCTGGCTTTCTTCCCGAGCTCGGTCTCGCCCTCCTCGCGGCCGGCGACCTCGGGGACGCGGATCGTCTCGGAGTACGGCTCCGAGGGCATGGCGGGGATGGTGGCACGGCGCGTTCGAGGCGGCAACAGGAAGACCTCGCAAGCGAGGCGCGTGCCAGCGAAAGCGCGCCCCGAGCCGCTTCCCGGGCTCGGAGATGTAGCGCTGTCGACGCGCCGGATCTACCCCGCGTCGGCCGGCGCCACGCCCAGCACGCGCGCCTCGAGCGTCTTGATCCGGTCGCGGATCTCCGCCGCGCGCTCGAACTCGAGCTGCTTCGCGGCCTCGCGCATCTCCCTCCGCAGCGCGCTCACGCGCTGCGCCAGCTCCGCCGGCGCCAGCGCCGCGAGCTCGTCCTCCTCCTCGGCGACCGGCACGGTCAAGTAGTCCGCCTCGCAGACGGCGGCCAGCGGCTCGGCGATCGCCTTCTGGATGGTCTGCGGGGTGATGCCGTGCACCCGGTTGTACTCCTGCTGCACGGCGCGGCGGCGGTTGGTCTCGTCGAGCGCCTTCCGCATCGAGTCGGTCACGGCGTCGGCGTACATGAGGACGGTGCCGTTCACGTTCCGCGCCGCGCGGCCGATCGTCTGGATGAGCGAACGCTCCGAGCGGAGGTAGCCCTCCTTGTCGGCATCGAGGATGGCGACCAGCGACACCTCCGGCAGGTCGAGACCCTCGCGCAGCAGGTTGATGCCGACCAGCACGTCGAACTCGCCGCGCCGCAGGTCGCGGATGATGTCGACACGCTCGATGGTCTCGATGTCGGAGTGGATGTAGCGCACGCGGACGCCGACCTCCTGCAGGTAGTCGGTCAGGTCCTCGGCCATCTTCTTGGTGAGGGTGGTGACCAGGACCCGCTCCGTGGCGGCGACGCGCTTGCGGATCTCCTCGAGCAGGTCGTCCACCTGGTGGCGCGCGGGGCGGACGATCACCTCGGGGTCGGTCAGGCCCGTCGGGCGGATCAGCTGCTCGACGACGCGGCCGCGGGCCTGGCGGATCTCCCACTCCCCGGGGGTGGCCGAGACGTAGAGCGTCTGGCGCACGTGGCGCGTGAACTCCTCGAAGTTGAGCGGGCGGTTGTCGAGCGCGGACGGGAGGCGGAAGCCGAACTCGACCAGCGTCTCTTTTCGGGAGCGGTCTCCTCGGTACATGCCGCCGATCTGTGGCACGGTGACGTGGCTCTCGTCGATGACGAGCAGGTAGTCCTCGGGGAAGTAGTCGAGGAGCGTGTAGGGCGGCTGCCCCGGGGCGCGGCCGTCGAGGTGGCGCGAGTAGTTCTCGATGCCGGGGCAGAAGCCCATCTCGGCGAGCAGCTCGAGGTCGTAGCGCGTGCGCTGCTCCAGGCGCTGCGCCTCCAGCAGCTTGTGCTCGCGCCGCAGGACCGCGAGCCGTTCGGCCAGCTCGGCGCGGATCGTCTCGACCGCGCGCTTCATGACCTCCTCGCCCGCCACGTAATGGCTCGCGGGGTAGATCGCCACGCGCTCGAGCCGTCGCAGCACGGTGCCGCGGAGGGGATCGATCTCGGAGAGGGTCTCCACCCTGTCGCCGAAGAGCTCGACGCGGATCGCCCGCGCCTCCTCGTACGCCGGGAAGATCTCCACCACGTCGCCTCGCACCCGGAAGGTGCCGCGGTGGAAGTCGTAGTCGCTGCGCTGGTACTGCATGTCGACCAGCTTGCGCAGCATGACGTCGCGCTCCACCTGGGTCTCGCGGTCGAGGAAGACGAGCATGTCGAAGTAGCTCGTCGGCGAGCCCAGGCCGTAGATGCAGGACACGCTCGCCACCACGACGACGTCGTTGCGCTCGAGGAGCGCCTTGGTGGCGGCGTGGCGCATCTTGTCGATCTCGTCGTTGATAGAGGCGTCCTTCTCGATGTACGTGTCGGTCGAGGGGACGTAGGCCTCGGGCTGGTAGTAGTCGTAGTAGCTCACGAAGTAGCGTACGGCGTTATCGGGGAAGAGCGTGCGGAACTCGTGGTAGAGCTGCGCCGCCAGCGTCTTGTTGGGCGCGATCACGAGCGTCGGCTTGTTCAGGTTGGCGATCACGTGCGAGACGGTGAAGGTCTTGCCGCTCCCGGTGACGCCGAGCAGGACCTGGTGCGGCGCCCCCTCGCGCACGCCTTCGGTCAAGGCGGCGATCGCCTGCGGCTGATCGCCCTCGGGGACGAAGTCGGCGCGCAGCCGAAAGGTGCCCTCGCGGCGCATGCGGCCGGCGATCATAGCAGCGCGCGGCGGCGACTCAACGTTGCGCTGGCGCCGCCAGTGTGGTTGCAAGGGGCACCACAACCCAACCGAGGAGGGCACGCATGCGGACGCTAGTGGGAACGCTCGCCGGAATCGCCTGCCTGGCCGCGCTCGCCGGGCGGGCGCCGGCGGCCGAGCCGGCCGCCATGACCTTCACCGTGGTCAACATCGAGTACGAGGGCACGAAGATCTGGACGCCCGGGACGCTCATGGTGAAGAAGGGCACGAAGGTCACCGTCAAGCTCATCAACAACGTGAAGTCCGAGCCCAACCAGCACGGCTTCGCGATCCCGGGCTACAACGTCGCCGCGATCGTGAACCGTGGCGAGCCGCAGACGGTCGAGTTCACGGCCGACAAGGCGGGCGTCTTCCCGATCATCTGCCAGCTCCATCCCGCGCACGTGGGCGGGGAGCTGGTCGTGCTCGAGTAGGCGCCCGCCGCCCCGGCGCGTCAGGTCACTTGCGGCCCTTCCAGCGGTGGTAC
>JBKPBB010000448.1:0-3265 GCA_046744245.1 Thermodesulfobacteriota bacterium | reverse complement strand
GCGCGGAGATCGCCCAGGAAGGTCGGCGTGCGGTTGTTGACCGCCATCATGTACTCGACGTCTCGCCGCTTGACCCCCTTCTCGTAGATCTTGACCGCCGGGAAGCGCACGCCCTCGGCCCAGATGTCGGGCGCGTTCACGTTGTAGCCGCCGGGGGCGCCGCCCCCCGTGTCGGCATGGTGGCACTGGATGGAGGCGATCAGCACGCACTCGCCGTCGTGGAAGACGGGCGCGAAGATGTTGTAGTCGGGCAGGTGGCCGCCGCCGTGGTAGGGATCGTTGGCGACCAGCACGTCGCCGTCGAAGAGCCCGCCCTCGCCGAAGAACTCGACCGCGAAGCGCACCGGCAGCGTCGAGGAGAGCATGAACTGCGGGATGCCGACGCTGAGGGCGGCGAGCTGCCCCGTGCCGTCGAGGATGGTCGCGTTGCGCTCGTTCGACTGGTTCAGGATCGGCGTCGTGGCCGTCAGGCTCACGTGCGTCGCCATCTCGTAGCAGATCGTCTCGAAGGCCCCGAGGATGATCTCGGTGGTGATCGGGTCGGCGGTGGTGGCGCGCCCGGCGCGGGCGGGGCGGGGCCGCGGCGCGGCCTTGCCCGAGCGCGGGCGGAGGGAGCGCAGGGTCTTCGGGCGGGAGGCGAGGGGCATGCGGTGTGTGGCTACCTCGAAGCCCGGGGAGTGACAAGCGCCGGCAGAACGGCTCGCGACTCGCTACCGCCGCGGCCGAAACCGCGGCAGCGTCACCTCGTCGTTCACCTTGTCGAACACCACCTCGACCGGCATCCCGACCCGCAGCTGCTCGTTTGCACACCCGACGACGTTCGAGTGCAGGCGGATGCCCTCCTCCAGCTCGACGATCACGACGTTGTAGGGCACGTCCTCGAAGAAGGCGGGGTGCTGGGGGCGGTGCACGATGATGAAGGAGTAGATCGTGCCGCGTCCCGAGAGCCTGATCCACTCGCCGCCCTCGGCGAGGCAGCGGGGGCAGAGGACGCTCGGCGGCCAGCGGAGGTGCCCGCAGGCCGCGCAGCGCTGCGCGCGCAGCTCCCCCGCGCGGCAGCCCTCCCAGTAGGGCGCGCCGTCCTCGGTCACCGCCGGGAGCGGCTTCTCGATGACGAACATCAGCCGGCCCCGCTCGCCCGCCGGGCGCGTGTCAGCGGCGCCGCCTCGACCGTGCGCAGGAAGTCGGCCACGGCGCGGTTGAACTGCTGCGGCTGCTCGAGCATGGGAAGGTGCCCGCAGCGCTCGAGCACGGCGAGGCGCGCGTGCGGGAGCGCGCGCAGGACACGGCGGCTCCCGGAGAGCGAGACCAGCCGGTCGTTGCGGCCCCAGACGAGCAGCGTCGGCTGGGTGAGCTGGGCGAGCGGCTGGCGGCCGGCGGCGATCGAGCCGACCAGCGAGCGCGTGACGGCGCGCGCGAAGCCCGGGTAGTCCTCGGCGACCAGGCGCTCGACGAGGATGCGACGCCGCTCCTCGCAGGCGGGGAGCGACGGATCGTGGACGCAGTGCGCGAACGCCCACGGGAGTGCGACGCGCAGCACGGCCGGGCGCGCCGCCGCTCCGATCGCCCAGCGCATCGCCTGCACGCCCGCGCCGAACCGGCCTGCCGGCGCGGCGAGCACCAGCGCGCGCGTCCACGCCGGATAGACGAGCCCCAGCTCGATCGCGATCTGGCCGCCCAGGGAGTTCCCGATCACGACCGCCTCGTCGATGCCGAGCGCGCGGCCGAGGCTGCGGATCACGCCGGCGTAGAAGTCGATGGTGTACGGCGCGTCGGGCTTCGCGGAGCGCCCGTGCCCGGGGAGGTCCGGCGCGACCACGCGCCAGCGGTCGGCAAACGCCCGGATCGTATACTCCCAGTTCGCGTGCGTGGCGCTCAACCCGTGCAGCAGGACGAGGGCGGGCCCCTCCCCCGCCTCGACCACGTGCAGGCGGATGCGGTCGACGGTGAGCTCGCGCGCCGTCATGCGCTCAGCACCGCCACCGTGTAGGCGACCGTGGGCGGCGGCTCGTGCGGCGCGCCGCCGTAGCCGGTCACCATGGAGAGCTCGACGTCCGGCACCTGGCAGTGCGACGTGCCGCGGATCTGCCGCACCGCCTCCGCGACGTGGCCGAAGCCGGAGAGGTGGCCCTCGGAGAGGAGCCCGCCCGCGGTGTTGGCGGGCAACCGTCCTCCCACGTCCAGCTCGCCCGCCTCCACCAAGGCACCCACCTCGTCCCAGCTGGCGAAACCATACGCCACCAGCTCGTGCATCACGAGCGGCGTGAAGCCGTCGTAGAGCTGCACCACGTCGATGTCGCGCGCGCCGCAGCCGGCCATCCGATACGCGCCCTCGGCCGCCTCGCGCCCGCCGCCGCGGCCGTCGTCCCAGGGGCGAATGATCTCGGAGGAGTGCACCTGCCCCAGGCCGGAGATGACGGCCGGCTTCTGGCGGAGGTCGCACGCCCGCTCGAGGCTGGTGACGATCACCGCCCCGCCGCCGTCGGTCACGAGACAGCAGTCGAGGAGCCTGAGCGGGTCGTTGATGAGCTTGGAGCTCTGATGGTCCTCGAGCGTGATCGGTGCGCGCTTCTGCGCGAGCGGGTTGGTCGCGGCGTGCTTCCGCCACGTGACCGCGATCTGCCCGTACTGCCGGCTCGTGATGCCGTGCTCGTGCATCTGGCGGCGGGCCACGTGGCCCATGAAGGTGATCGCGCCCACGTCGCCGTAGGGGATCGCCCAGGGCGAGCCGAAGAGGGTGGGGATGACGCCCTGCGGGTTGTTCTGGCAGGCAAAGGCGCAGAGCACGGTCGAGCAGAAGCCCGCCTCGATCGCCATGACGGCGGTCTGGATCATGCCGATCGCGGTGGCGCCGCCCATGTCCATGGTCGAGCAGAAGGAGGGCGTGAGGCCGAGGAAGGCCGCCACGCGCGAGGCCCAGCCGTGCTGCTCGCCCATCACCGCCGGCATGAGGGCGAGCACGCCGTCGATCGCGTCGCGCGCGACGCCGCAGTCCTCGATCGCGCGCCTGGCCGCCTCGAGCGTGAAGCCCATGGTGCTCGTGCCGGGGAGCTTCCCGAAGCGCGACAGGCCGATGCCGGCGATGGCATGGCGGCCGCGGAGGCGGGTCGGATCGCCCATCTACGCGCGCCGGAGCGCGAGCGTCGCGCTGCCGACCAGCTTTCGCTCCCCCGTCTGGTTCTCGGTCCAGATCTCGCACTCGACGCGCCGCTCGCCGCCCTCGTCGGCGACCCGCGTCACGCGCCCCCGGCAGGTGATCAGGTCG
>JBKPBB010000117.1:0-6843 GCA_046744245.1 Thermodesulfobacteriota bacterium | reverse complement strand
CCTCGGCCCGAACCAGGGCGGCTACCTGGTGATCTCCCGCCCGTGGCCCGGCATGCTGCGCACCGTCTGGAAGGACCCCGAGCGCTACCGGGAGCAGTACTGGAGCCAGATGCCGGGCGTCTACTTCACGGGCGACGGCGCACGCCGCGACGCCGACGGTTACTTCTGGGTGATGGGGCGCATCGACGACGTGGTGAACGTGGCCGGCCATCGCCTCGGCACGATGGAGGTCGAGAGCGCGCTCGTGAGCCATGCCGCGGTCGCCGAGGCGGCCGTGGTCGGCCGGCCCGACGAGTTGAAGGGCCAGGCGATCACCGCCTTCGTCACGCTCGAGTCGAGCCGGAGGCCGAGCGACGAGCTCAAGCGCGCGCTGCGCGAGCACGTCGCCAAGGAGATCGGCGCCTTCGCCCGCCCCGACGACATCCGCTTCACCGACGCGCTCCCCAAGACGCGGAGCGGGAAGATCATGCGCCGGCTCCTGCGCGACATCGCCGCCGGCAAGGAGACGGCCGGCGACACGACCACGCTCGAGGACTACTCCGTCCTGGCCCGGCTGCGCGAGGAAGAGGAGTAGCCGCGGGTGGCGATCGTCCTCACCAACACGCTCTCGGGGCGGAAGGAGGCGCTGCGCCCGCGCCAGGCGGGCCGCGTGCGCCTCTACTGGTGCGGGGTCACGGTCTACTCGCGCGCGCACGTGGGTCACGCGCGCTTTCTCGTGGTCGCCGACGTGCTCGTCCGCTACCTCCTCGCGCGCGGGCTCGGCGTCACCTTCGTCCGCAACATCACCGACATCGACGACAAGATGATCCGCCGCGCCGCGGAGGAGGGGCTCACCGTCCCCGAGCTGGCCGAGCGCGAGATCGCCGCCTTCAACGACGACGTGCAGCGTCTCGGCTGCCTCACGCCCACGCACGAGCCGCGCGCCACGGCACACATCCCGCTCATGATCGCGCTCGTCGAGCAGCTGGTCGCGAAGGGCCTCGCCTATCCCGTTCCCGACGGCAGCGTCTACTTCCGCGTGCGCCGCTTCCCCGCGTACGGGAAGCTCTCCCACCGCCGCCTCGACGACCTGGAGGTGGGCGAGGAGATCGACGCCGCCAAGGAGGACCCGCACGACTTCGCGCTCTGGAAGGGCGCCAAGCCGGGCGAGCCCACCTGGCCGAGCCCGTGGGGCCCCGGCCGGCCGGGCTGGCACCTCGAGTGCTCGGCCATGTCGGCGCACTACCTGGGGCAGCCCTTCGACGTCCACGGCGGCGGCTCGGACCTGGTGTTCCCGCACCACGAGAACGAGATCGCGCAGTCCGAGGGCGCCGCCGGGGCTCCGCTCGCCGACCTCTGGGTGCACAACGGCATGATCACCTTCGGCGCCGACAAGATGTCGAAGTCGCTCGGCAACGTCCTCGGCATCGCGGAGGCGACCGATCGCTTTCCGGGGGAGGCGCTCCGCCTCCTCTTCTTCGGCACGCACTACCGCGCGCCGCTCGACTTCGGGCCCGGCCGGCTGGAGGAGGCGGCCCGCAAGCTCGAACAGCTCTACGAGTCGCTCGCGCGTGCCGACGAGGCGGCGGGCAGGACCCCGGCGCCCGTCGCGCCGGCCGGCGCGCTCACCGGCACGCTCTCGCCGTTTCTCTCCGACTTCGTCGCCGCCATGGACGACGATCTGAACGCCGCCCGGGCGCTCGGCCCGGTCCACGACCGCGTGCGCGAGCTGAACCGCGCCCTCGACGCCGGCGACGCGACGACGGCCGCGGCGCTGCGTTCCGATCTGGCGCGTGTCGCCGCCGTGCTCGGCATCCTCGGCGAGGAGCCGGCGCGCTTCCTCGCCGCGCTGCGGGCGGGACGCACCGCCCGCGCCGGGCTGAGCGAGGCGGCGATCGCGGCCGCGATCGCCGAGCGCAACGAGGCGCGCGGGCGCAAGGACTTCCCTGCAGCAGACGCGATCCGCGATTGGCTCCGCGCGCGGGGCGTCTTGCTCGAGGACACGCCCTCGGGCACAGTGTGGAAGCCGGCCCAGTAGGCGGCGGAGGTCGGGATATGAGGACGATCGGGCCGTGGACGCTGGCGCTTCTCGCGCTCGCCACACCGGGATGGGCAGCCGATATCTATCGCTGGACGGACGGCGCCGGGAACGTGCACTACTCGAACATGGACGCGGAGGGCGACGACGCGGCCTCCGTCGCGCGCGACGCGCCGGTCGCACCGCCCGACGAGGAAGCGAGTCTGAACGACGCGACGGGCGACACGGCGGACGACGCGGCGGGCGGGACGACCGCCCCCGCGGACCCGAGCGCCTTCTCGACCGACGCCTCGCTCCGGCGGAACGCCCTCGAGCGCGATCTGCGCGCCACCCAGCAGCGCCTGCACGAGGTCGACGCGCACCTGGCGGCCCTCGCCCGGGCGCGAGGCCAGCATGCGCAGGGCAGCGCCGCCACGGGCGGCGTGGCGACGCCGACCGCCGCGCCCGAAGGAATCGACCTGCGCTCCGAGGAGGAACGCACCCTCGCCACCGAGCGCGAGCAGCTGGCGCAGCACGCGGATCAGGTCCGCGACGAGGCGGCCAAGCTCCGCGAGGAGGTGACCGCGCGTCTCGGCGCCACGCCGCCGTGGTGGATCGACCTCCGCTGACACCTGCTCCGCTCCGCTGGCCGTCGCGGGCCACCACTGTCCTCGCCGCCGCGCTCTTCGCGGTCGCCTGTCGGGCACGCGCGGTCGCGCCCGACGCGTCGCCCGTCGCCCACCTCCACGTGCTCATGGTGAACGGCGGCGGCACCAAGGCGCAGAACTACCAGTCCCACTTCCTCCACCTCCGCCGCCTGCTCGAGCTCCTCGCGCGCGCCGGCGTGCCGTCCGACCACATCACGGTCTTCAGCGCCGACGGCGCCGCCCCGGAGGCCGACATGGCGGTGCGCGAGATCGAGCCCGAGGCCGACTTCCAGCTCCTGCGCGGCACCCGGCTCGGCGCGGCGCTCGCCACCCAGATCGTCTACGCCAACTCCGAGATCCCCGGCGTGCCGCTGCGGGCGGCGACCCGGGCCGGGCTCACCGCCTGGTTCAAGCAGGCGCGCCGCCAGCTCCGGCCCGGCGACACGCTGCTCCTCTACGTCACCGATCACGGCTCCAAGAACGACGAGGACACGGCCGACAACCGCATCGTCCTCTGGGGCGAGAAGGAGTCGCTCTCGGTGAAGGAGCTGGCCGGGCTGGTCGGCCAGCTCGACCGCGGTGTGCGCGTCGTCGCGCTCATGTCGCAGTGTTTCTCCGGCGCGTTCGCGAACCTGATGTCGGTGCGCGCGCGCGACGGCCAGCCGAGCGGCGGAGTGTGCGGCTACTTCTCCTCCACGCCCGACCGCCCCGCCTACGGCTGCTATCCCGAGAACCGCGGCAAGGACAACGTCGGCCACTCGTTCCACTTCTTCCAGGCGCTCGAGACGAGCCCCGCCCTGCCGCAGGCGCACCTCGAGGTGCTGGCCACCGACCGGACGCCCGACGTGCCGATCCGCACCTCCCAGGTCTATCTGGAGCGCCTGCTCGAGCGCGCGGCAAACCACGCGGGCGAGGAGCGCGCGGCGCTGGTCGATGCCCTCCTGCGCGAGGCGTGGCGCGACAAGGCGGCGTGGGAGCCCGAGATCCGCCTGCTCGACCGCATCGCGCACGCCTTCGGCGTCTTCAGCCCGCGCTCGCTCGCCGAGCTCGACGAGCAGGCGAAGAGCCTCCCGGACCTGGCCGGGCAGCTGCGCAAGAACGGCGGCCTCTGGCAGGCCGCGCTCGGCGACCTCGACGAGGCGAACCTGGGCCGCTTCCTCGCCGCGCATCCCGACTGGGCAGCGCGGGTCGACGACGCGAGCCTGGCCGTGCTCGGCCCCGAGGGGCGCCGCGGGCTGGCCGGGGCGCTGCTCGCCGACCTCGCCCCGTTCACGCGCGCCGACCGGGCGACCGACGCGCGCGTGCGCGTGCTGCGCGACAAGAGCGAGAAAGCCTCGCCCGCGGCCTACCGCATGGAGGTGCGGCTCGCGGTCGTGCTCCGGCTGCGCGCCGTGCTGTCCGAGGTCGCAGGCCGGGTCTACCTCGCCACGCGCGCGACGCCCGCGGAGCGCGCCGCCTACGATGCGCTTCGCGCCTGCGAGGACCTCCGCCTCCCGCCAGCGGCCGCCGCCCCGGCCGCGCCGCCGGCCTTTCCCTTCGAGCCCTTCCCGCCCTGGGAGGACGACGTGCAGCTGGCGCGCGAGGTGCTCCCCGCCTGGATGGGCATCAACTTCCGCCCGGCGAGCCAGAAGACGCGCAACCAGTACCACCTCGCCGAGGGCGCGACGTCGGTGCTCACGGTCTACCCCGGCTCGCCGGCCGAGGCGGCGGGCCTCCAGGTGGGCGACGTCATCCTCGGCCCCCCCGGCAGGCCCTTCACCGAGCCGCGGCAGGTGCGCGAGTGGACGATGCTGTCCGCGGTCGAGCGCCCGGCGCCGCTCCTCGTGCAGCGGGGCGGCCGGCAGGTGCGTGTGACCCTCGTCCCCAAGCCCTACCCGGTCCGCCTCCCGGAGCTGCCCGGACCGCCCAAGCTGGGGAGCGCGGCACCCCCGCTCAAGGTGGCGGCCTACCGCGGCACGCTGCCCGAGCGCCTCGGCGGCGAGAAGGGCCGCCTCCTCTTCTTCTGGGCCACCTGGTGCGCGCCCTGCAAGGCGTCGCTCCCCGAGCTGCTCGCCTTCGAGCAGGAGCGCGGCGTGCCGGTGATCGCGATCACCGACGAACCCGCCGAGCAGCTCGGCCCCTTCTTCGAGAAATTCACCAGCCCCTTCCCCGCCACCGTCGCGGTCGACGAGCTGCGCAGCGCCTTCCAGGCCTACGGCGTGAGCGGCACGCCCACCTTCGTCCTGGTCGACGGGGACGGCAAGGTCGCGAGCACCTCGACCGGCTACACGCCGGAGAAGGGCCTCGGGATCGAGGGCTGGTCGTGGTCCAAGCACGCGGCGCGCTGAAGAAACCAGGACCTGGGTCCTACTGCGGCGCCCGGACGTGCCTCCGACTCGACCCATCGAGGGAGCGCAGAACATGGTCGTGCGTGATCTTGCCACGCAGAGCAACAACTCCCCCATCGAGGACCAAAGTTTCCGCTCTGTCTTGACAGCATCGACGGCGCGGGTGTACGGGACCCGCTCGATCGCCGCCAGAGCATCCGAACCACCACTGCTGATCCCGTCCCGGCGCGGAGCGGACCATCCGCGCCGGGCCCCTCCCTCGGGCGCATACCCCGGGGCCGCGGCCCAAAACTCGAGCCCCGAGCGGCTCGGCATCCCGCCGTGTAGCGAGCTAGCGCCCGAGCGTCGCCATGAGCGCCAGCATGTCGCCCAGGTGGCGGGTGAGCAGGAAGTGCTGCCGCACGTGCTCGCGCGCCGCCGCGCCGAGGCGCGCGCACAGCTCCGGGTCGGCCAGGAGCTGGCGGGCGCGGAAGGCCGCGCCCTCGACCGAGTTCACGGTGTAGCCGGTCACGCCGTAGACCACCTGCGCCGTGATACCGCCCGCGAAGCCGCCGATCACCGGCTTCGACTTCCACATCGCCTCGGCGACGCCGAGCCCGAAGCCCTCGCGCGTCGACTTCTGGAGGACGATGGTGGCCGCGCGCTGCAGCGCGTTCACCTCGATGCGCTCGCCCGGCAGCTCGAGCACGTGCAGATCGGGGTCGTGGCTCGCCACCTCGCGCACCTCGGCCGACAGCTCCACCCCCTCGGGGTCGTCGCTCTCCGCGCCCCCCACCAGCACGAGCCGGCAGTCGTGCTGGCGCTTCACGAGCCGGTAGGCCTCGATCACCCCGAGCGGGTCCTTGAAGCGGTCGAAGCGGCCCACCTGGAGGAGGATCGGCTTGTCGCGCGGTACGCCCAGGCGGTCGCAGATGGCGGCGACCTCGGCGGGGGCGAGCTCGCGGTTCTTGTCGGAGAGCGGGTCGATGGCCGGGTAGATCATGAACTGCGGGATGGGGAGGCGCTGCGCGAAGGCGGGGAGCGAGAACACGGCCGCGTCGTACTTCACCACGTACTGGCGGAGGAAGGTCCACGCCCGGCGCTGCGGACGCGAGACGTCGAGGTGGCAGCGCCACGCCCACGCGCCCTCCTGCGGGCGCGCCTCGATCAGCCCGGCGGCGAGCGCGTCGTGGGTGACGACCAGGTCGGCGGCAGCCTCGAGCGCCGCGGCGCGCGCGCGCGTGAAGGCGCGGAACTGCTCGAAGAGGTCGTCCGGCACCCGCTCCTCGCCGCCCTGGAGCGCGTGGTGGAGTCGGGCCCCGATTCCGGCCGCCGCACCCTCGGGGTCGACGGCCTCCCACGCCGACTCGACCCCGACCTCCTCGAGGAGCGGGACGAGGCCGCGCAGGATCTCGGCCACGCCGCCCACCTCGCGGCTGGCGCTCACGTTGAGCAGGCGGCGATTGCGCACGCGCTCCGAGAGGCGGCGGAGGAAGTCGACCGTACCCGCCGGGGCGATCGCGCGGTAGTCGTCGAGCGTCGGCTGCGTCATGGCGTCCGGCGGAGCGTCTCATCGCAGAGCGCGATCAGCCGCCGGCGGACCTCCTCGAGGCCGAAGGGGAAGGGGTTCAGCCGCGCCACCGCGGCCGCCAGCTCGGAGAGCCCGAGCTGCTCGTCGATCCAGGATGCGAAGTCGTTCCGGCGCCGGCCCTTGCGCCCGCGCGCCTCGACCACGTGGAGGTAGACGACCGCCGTGTCCACCACGGCTAGCGCGTCGCGAAACTCGGCCAGCGTGCGGACCTTCACGCCGGTCGGGATCTCCAGGACGCGCGACTTCATGAAGTAGAACGGCTCGCCGAACATGACCCGGGGGACCGCCCCGATCCCCGAGAGA
>JBKPBB010000377.1:0-9654 GCA_046744245.1 Thermodesulfobacteriota bacterium | reverse complement strand
GGGTGAGGCTGCGGCCGGGCCGGACCGTCAGCGGGAAGCGGCGCCGTGCCCTCGACGGCGCGATCCCGAGCGGCGCACAGACGATCGGCCCTTTCAGGGCAGCGGCGGTGAGCCGCCCGCCGGCGGCGAGCGCGGCGGCGCGCGCGCCACCGTCCTCCTCGATGCGCGCCACCAGCTCGCCGACCGCGACCTTCTCGCCCGCCGCCTTCACGATGCGCAGCACGCCGGCCCGCTCGGCCGGGAGCTCCATGCTCGCCTTGTCGGTCTCGAGCTCGAGCAGGATGTCGTCCGGCTTGACCGCCTCGCCGTCCTGCTTCGCCCAGCGCACGATGACCCCTTCGGTCACCGACTCGCCGAGCGTCGGGATGCGCACCTCGAACGTCATGCCGCCCTCCGCCTCCGCGCCCCTCTCAGCGCGCGAGCGCGGCGTTCACCAGGTCGCGCTCCTCGGCCTGGTGGAGCTTGAACGAGCCGGTTGCGGGGCTCGCGGCCTCGGGGCGTCCGGCGTAGTTGAGGCTGCGATCCTCGGGCAGGATGCGCCGCAGCCGCCGGTACATGACGTGCCACGCGCCCATGTTCCACGGCTCCTCCTGCACCCAGTACACCTGACGCGCTTCGGGGTAGGCGGCGAAGATGGCCTCGAGCTCCTTCGCCGGGAAGGGGTAGAGCTGCTCGACGCGCACGAGCGCCACGGAGTCGATGGCGCGCTCGCGGCGCCCGGCGAGGAGCTCGTAGTAGATCTTGCCGCTGCAGAGCAGGATGCGCCGCACCCCGCCGCGCTCGATCGTGACCCCGGCCTCGGGCGCGCCGCCGAGCGCGATGTCGTCGATCACGGTCCGGAACCCGCCCTGCGTCAGCTCCTCGAGCGACGAGACGCAGAGCTTGTGGCGGAGCAGGCTCTTCGGGGTCATCAGCACGAGCGGCTTCCGGAAGCTCCGATGCATCTGGCGGCGGAGGACGTGGAAGTACTGCGCCGGCGTGCTCAGGTTGCAGACCTGCATGTTGTCCTCGGCGCAGAGCTGGAGGAAGCGCTCGAGGCGCGCGCTCGAGTGCTCGGGGCCCTGGCCCTCGTAGCCGTGCGGGAGGAGCAGCACGAGGCCGCTCATGCGCTGCCACTTCGACTCCGAGCAGGCGAGGAACTGGTCGATGACCACCTGCGCGCCGTTGGCGAAGTCGCCGAACTGCGCCTCCCAGATGACCAGCCGGCGCGGGTCGGCGAGGCTCATGCCGAACTCGAAGCCGAGCACGGCGTTCTCCGACAGCATGCTGTCGATGATGCGGAACGACACCTGGTCGCCCCGGATGTTGTCGAGCGGGACGTAGCGGTCGCCCGTGTCGACGTCGTGGAGGACGGCGTGGCGCTGGCTGAAGGTGCCGCGGCACGTGTCCTGTCCGCTCATGCGGACCGGGATGCCCTCGAGCAGCAGCGCGCCGATGGCGAGCGCCTCGGCGCAGCTCCTGTCGATGGCGCGCCCCTCGGGCACCATCTGCGCGCGCGCCTCCATGAGGCGCGCGACCCTCGGGTGCGGCGTGAAGCCCTCGGGCAGGCGCGTGAAGGCGGCGGCGATCTCGTGCAGCACCTCGGGCGCGACGGCCGTCCTCGCGCTCCAGTCGTCGCCCGCCCAGCCGAAGCCCTTCCAGAGGCCGCCGAAGACGAACACGGGCTGGCGCGGCATGAAGTCGCGCGCGTAGCTCTGCGCGTCGTCCAGCAGCTCGCGGAACTCGCGCGCGCGCCGCTCCACCTCCTCGGCGGCGACCACCCCCGCCTGGACCAGCTGCTCGCGGTAGAGCGTGAGCGGCGTCGGCTTGGCCGCGATCTTCTTGTACATCACCGGCTGCGTGAAGGTCGGATCGTCGAGCTCGTTGTGCCCGTGCCGGCGGTAGCAGACGAGGTCGATGAAGACGTCCTTCTTGAAGCGCTGGCGGAAGCCGATGGCGAGGCGGGCCGCCTGCACGGCGGCCTCCGGGTCGTCGCCGTTCACGTGGAAGACGGGAGCCTGGATGATCTTGGCGACATCGCTCGGGTAGGGGGTGAAGCGGTAGTCCTCGGGCGGCGTGGTGAAGCCGATCTGGTTGTTGACGATGATGTGCACCGTGCCGCCCGTGCGGTAGCCGTCGAGCTCGGAGAGCCAGAGCGTCTCCGCCACCACGCCCTGGCCGGTGAAGGCCGCATCGCCGTGCATGAGGACCGGCACGACGCGCGCGTACTCCGCGTCGTTCAGGTGCTGCTGCTTGGCGCGCACCATGCCCTCGATGACCGGATCGATCGCCTCCAGGTGGCTCGGGTTGGCGGCGAGCGAGAGGTGGACCTTCCGCCCCGCGCGCGTGGTGTGGTCGCGCGAGTAGCCGAGGTGATACTTGACGTCGCCGTCCCCGGTCGCCTCCTTGGCGAGCAGACTTCCCTCGAACTCCGCGATGATCATCTCGTAGGGCTTGCGGAGCACGTTGGCGAGCACGTTGATCCGCCCGCGGTGCGACATGCCGAAGACCATCTCCTCGACCCCGAGCGTGCCCGCGTCCTCGATCAGCGTGTGGAGGAGGGGGACGAGCGAGTCGCTGCCCTCGAGCGAGAAGCGCTTGGCGGTCGGATAGCGGAGCTGGAGGAACTGCTCGACGCCCTCGGCGGTGATCAGGCTGTCGAGGACGCGCAGCCGGTCCTCGGGGGAGAGGTCGGGACGGTTGGAGGTCGTCTCCATGCGCTCCTGGAGCCAGACGCGCTGCTCCTGGGCCTGGATGTGCATGTACTCGACGCCGAGCGTGCCGCAGTAGGTCGCCTGCAGGCGCGCAATCAGGTCGCGGATGCTGGCGCGCGAGCAGCCGCGGAAGCCGCCGCACGAGACGACGCGGTCGAGGTCCTCGTCGCCGAAGCCGAACTCCGAGGGCTCGAGGAGCGGATGCCCCGCGGGCTTCGGCGCGAGCGGGTTCAGGTCGGCGACCAGGTGCCCGAGCTCGCGGTAGGAGTGGACCAGGTCGAAGACGCCGATGACGGGCGCGCTGGTCGCGGCGGGCACCCCCGCTGCCACCCCGCCGACGGCCGCTCCGTTGCTGCTGGCACCCAGCTCGAAGCCCGCGAAGAAGAGCGCCCACTCTTCGCCGACCGAGCGCGGGTCGGCCTTGTAGCGGCGGTACTGCTCGGCGACGTAGTCCTTGTTGGCGAGCGTGACGCTGTCGATGCGTTCCATCCCCGATTCTTTTTAGCGTCCCCGTGGTCTTCCCGCCACCCGGGTGGGGTCGCGTCCCCCGGCTGCGGACGCTATCCTCTGCCACGCATGGCGCCGGTCGTCTACCTCGTGCGGGACCTCGTCTTCGTCTCCAAGATCCGTGAGGCGGCGGCCCGGCTCGGGCTCGAGGTGGAGCGGGCCGCGGATGCCTCCGGGCTCCACGCGGCGGCGCGGGAGGCGAAGCTCGTGATCGTGGACCTGCGCCTCCCCGAGGCGCTCGAGGCCCTCCAACGCCTCGCCGCCGACCCGCTCACGGCACGCGTGCGCGCGGTCGGCTTCGTCGACCACGAGCAGGTCGAGGCGATGGCGGCCCGCGGGTGCGGAACGGTCCTCGCGAAGGGACGCTTCGCGAGCGAGCTGCCGGCACTGCTCGCGGCGTGCCGTAGTTAGCGCTCAGGGCACGCGGCGCAAGACGAACAGGATCACGAGCGCGCCGACCACGGAGAGGAAGAAGCCGGCGGGATGAAAGGCCGCCCCCTCCTTCGGCCGCGAGACGAGGCCGCCGATGAACCCACCCACCAGCGAGCCGAGGATGCCGATGAGCGAGGTGGCGAGGAACCCCATGTGGTCCGCCCCGGGCATGATGGCCCGCGCGAAGAGCCCGACGACGAAGCCCACGACGATCGACCAGACGATGTGGCGGAGGCTCATGCCATCTATCCTCCTCACTCCGCCTGCTTCACGCGCCGGCGGTGGTAGACGCCCGCATTGTTGAGGCAGCTCTGCAGCGCCGCCTCGGGCGTCGCCGCCGTGCCGACCGGGCGGAAGCCGTGCGGGTCGTCATGGTTCACACCGACGGCGAAGTAGCGCTCCGCGTCGCCGCCCTTGAGCGACTGGTACACCTTGATCTCGTAGGCGGCGCGCTCGCTCGGCGTGAAGTCGATGACCACCTGGCACTCGCCGACGACCGCCGCCGCCTCGGTCATGTGCTCCGTGAAGGTGATGCGGCTCCAGTCGAGCGCCACGGGCCGGGAGCTTACTCCCCGCGCTCGCCGCGCGCCACGCGCATCTCGTGTGCCAGGCGGGCGAAGATGCCCGGCCCCTCGGCCACGAGCGCCGCGCCCACCTGCACCGCGCGCGCGCCCTTGGAGAGCGCCCGCGCGACGTCGTAGCCGGACTGGATGCCGCCGACTGCGATCAGCTCGAGGCCCGCGCCCGCCTCCAGGCGGAGCTTCTCGAGGCCGGCGAAGTCGTTCCGCGCGACCACGACGTGGATGCCGGCCTCGGCCAGGGCGGCGGCGAGGGCGCGGTAGGGGACGCCGATCCGCTCGGGCAGCTTCACCGCGACCGGCACCGCCGCGCTGGCGGCCAGCTTCGCGAGCAGCTCGCGCAGGACGTCGTGCTCCTCGAACGGCGCCAGCGTCGCCGCCACCCACGCATCGGCGAGGTTCGCCTCGACCATCGCGGCACCCGCCTCGCCGAAGGCGCGCGCCAGGTTCGCGTACTCGTCCGCCGTCACGCCCGCGATGCTCGCGACCACGGGGCAGGGCGCCTGGGCCGCGAGCTCGCGCACGAGCGGGAGGAGCTTGTCGTGGCCGGGGTTGTGGAGCGAGCGGTACGCGGGGTGGACGAAGGGATGCCAGGTCGCGGTCTTGAGCACGATCGCCCCGGTCGCGGAGCGGGCGAGCGCGCCGAGCTCGCTCGCGGTCGACGACCACGCCCCCGCGGCGTTCATCGCGCAGAAGGGGAAGCGGACGCCGGCGATGGTCGTCCCGAGGTCGGTCGGGCGGCGCTCCCTCATGGGCGCCCGGCGCCCCGCTCAGTCCTCGGGGAGGAGATCGGCGACCGCGACGCTCGTCCCCGGTAGTGCGACCAGCTCGAGGCGCTCGCCGCGGCGGGCGACGCGCGTCTCGGTGTAACGACGGGCCTCGCGTTCCGGGGCGCGCGATACCTCGACGACGTCGTCGCGCAGGTTGATGATCCAGTACTCGGGGATGCCGGCCGCGGCGTAGACGGGTGCCTTTCTCAATCGATCCCGCGCCAGCGAGCTGTCGGAGACCTCGACCACCAGGAGCGCGGTTCTCGGACGAGCGCGCGCGTAGTCGTCGTGCCGACCCGGCACGACGGCGATGTCCGGCTCCGGCACGCAGCGGGCGCCGGCATGGACCGAGTGCTGCGCACGAACCGCCGCGCGTCCCGCCACGGCGACCCTGAGCGCGTCGGCCGTCTTGTCGATCGCCACCTCGTGCCTCGGACCCTCCGGCGCCATCGCGACGATCTCCCCCTCCAGCAGCTCGACCTTGTCGTCGGGCCCGAGGGCGCCCGCGTCGATGAGCGCGAGGTAGCGCTCGCTCGTGTAGCGGGTCTCGGGGGGGGCGGCGACCGACATGGCGCGGCCAGCGTAGCAGCGGCCGGAGACGTTGAGAAGGGATAGAAGAAGACTACCCGCGCTCAACAGACCTCGATCGGCACTTCCACGAAGTCCCGCGCGCCCTCGTCCCACCGGAAGGCGCGCGCCTCGCCCGGCGTGCGGCTGTCGGAGACGACCACGTAGCTCACCTCCGGGTAGGCGGGCTCGTCGCCGAACATGGCGCGCGCCCGGTCCTCGCCCGAGAAGTAGGCGCCGACGCGCGTGTGGGAGTGATAGAAGGCCTTCACGCGCGCGCCCGGCGCCTCGCCCTCGCGCAGCGCGGCGAAGAGCTCCTTCGGCTCGGGCGCGTAGGCGGTCTCCGCGTCGCGCGGATGGGCGGCCGGGTCCTCGCGGTGGAGCCGGGCCTGGACGTTCGTGAAGCGGCGCACGACGTCGCGGCCGCCGAGCTCGAGGACGGCGCCGCAGCACTCCGCCGGATGCGTCGCGCGCGCGTGCACGAGCATCTCGTCGAGCGCCGCGCGCGCGAGCCTCAGGCGCTCCATCGCGTGTCCTCGCGTGGGCGGCCGACGCGCGTGCGGGCGCGGATCAAGCGCGCGAGCGTCGCGTTCACCGGCGTCGGCACACCGTGCGCGGCGCCGCGCGCGGCGACCTGCCCGTTGATGGCGTCGATCTCGGTCGGCCGGCCGCGCTCGATGTCCTGCAGCATCGAGGGACGATGGGCGGCGGTCGACGGCACGAGGCGGCCGTAGAAGACGTCGCGGTAGGCGGCCGCGTCGGGCCAGGCGAGCTCCACACCCTCGGCGCGCGCCACGGCGAAGGCCTCCTCGATGACCGCGTCCATGATCATGCGCGTGTCGCGATCGGCGGGGAGGTCGCCATACGGCACGCCGAGGAGCGCGCCCAGCGGATTGAGCGCCGCATTGTAGAGTACCTTGGCCCACAGCTCGGCCATGAGCATGCCGGTCAGCTTGGCCGGAATGCCGGCCGCGGACAGCTCCGCGGCCCAGCGGGCAGCGGCGTCCTGTCGCCGCCCGTCGGTGGGGTCCGGGCTCCCGATCAGCACGGGGTCCGCGTAGACGGTGACGCGCACCTCACCTGGCGCGACCAGCTCGGCGCCGAAGATGACGCGCGCGCCGAGGACGCGCTCGGCGCCGACCGCGCGCGCCGCCGCCTCGACGTTGCCGAGCCCGTTCTGGAGCGAGAGGAGGAAGCCGTCGCGGGCGAGGCGCGGTGCCACCGCGGCCGCCATGGCCGGCGTGTCGTAGGCCTTCACGGTCATGAAGACGGCGGCGTACGGCCCGCCCACCTGGGCGGGATCGGTCGCGCAGCGGAGCCCGCGGATGCGGTGCGTGCCGAACAGGCCGTCGATCGCGAGCCCGTCCCCGCCGACCGCGTCCATGTGCGCCCGGCGGCCGAGGAGCGTGACCGGCCACCCCGCCGCGGCGAGCAGCCCGCCTACCACCGACCCGAGCGCCCCCGCGCCGGCGATCAGGATCTCGTCCGCGCCCGCCACGCGCGTGACGATACGTCCCCGCCCGGCGTGCGACAAGCGGATCGCCGTGATAGTGTCCGCCGCTCGTGATCGAGCCCGCGCGCTTGAAGTCGCTCTTCCTGGAGCTCGTCCAGATCGACAGCCACTCGCGCCGCGAGGGACGGATCGCGGCGCGGCTCGCGCGCGAGCTCGGCGGGCTCGGGGCAGAGGTGAGCTTCGACGGCGCGGGCGCGGCGCTCGGCGGCGAGACGGGCAACCTGATCGCGCGCCTGCCGGGCACCGCCGACGCGCCTGCGCTCCTCCTCTGCGCGCACATGGACACCGTCGCCCCCGGCGAGGGCGTCAAGCCGATCGTCGAGGACGACGTCATCCGCACCGACGGCACGACGGTCCTCGGCGGCGACGACAAGTCGGGCGTGGCCCTCGTCTGCGAGTGCGTGCGCGTGTGCCGCGAGCGCGGTCTCCGCCATCCGCCGCTCGACGTGGTGTTCACCATCTGCGAGGAGGTGGGCCTCCTCGGCGCGAAGCACCTGGACCTCTCCCGGGTGCGCGCCCGGCGCGGCCTCGTCTTCGACAGCGACGCCGTCGGCCTCGCCTTCACGCGCGCCCCGGGCGCCAACCACCTCGAGGTCGTGGTGCGCGGCAAGGCGGCGCACGCGGGCATGGCGCCCGAGCGCGGCGTGAGCGCGATCCGGGTCGCCGCCGAGGCGATCGCGAGCATGCGGCTCGGGCGCATCGACGCGGAGACGACCGCGAACATCGGCCGCATCGAGGGCGGCCGCGCGACCAACATCATCCCCGACGAGGTGCGGGTGCGCGGCGAGGCCCGCAGCCACGACCTCGTGCGGCTCGCCGCCCAGACCGACCACATGCGCGCCTGCTTCGAGGAGGCCGCCGCCCGCCACCCCGGCGCGCGCGTAGAGGTGCAGGTCGAGCCGGCCTACCAGCCGATGGCCGTCGCCGAGGACTCGGCCATCATGCGGCTGGTCGTCGCCGCCGCCGCCCGCACCGGCCGCACCGTCACCGCCGCGGGCATGGGCGGCGGCTGCGACGCCAACGTCCTCAACGGCCGCGGCCTCGAGGTGGTGAACCTCGGCACGGGCATGCGCGAGATCCACACCACCGCCGAGTGGCTGAAGGTGAGCGACATGGTCGCCGCGGCCGAGATCACCCTGGCGGTGATACAGCTCGCGGCGGAACGGGCGTAGCCGCCCGTCACGCCGCCGACGCGTCCGCCGGCGCCGCCGGCCTCGGGTACACGCGCGGCAGCGCGGCGCCCGAGGCGAGGAAGAGCGCCCCGCCGACCAGCCCGGCCATCACCGTCACCGCGAACCAGAGGAGCCCGAGCGTCACGGCGATCGAGTCGTCCACGTTGATACGCCCGAGGAAGTAGAGATAGCCGCCCTCGCGCACGCCGATGCCCGCCACGCTGAGGGGGACAGCGGTCATCACGCTGATCACGGGGTGAAGGACGAGACAGTAGGAGAACGGCAGCGCGACGCCCGCCGCACGCGCGAGGACGTACTGCACGCCGACCTGGGTCAGGTGAAAGGCGAGCGACACGACCGCCACGCGAGCGAGGAGCACCCGGTCGCGCCAGAACGGCCCGAGCTCGGTCTCCACCTGGCGCCGGAGGCGGTTGCCGACCGGGAGCAGACGCACCAGGCGAGGGCACATCCACCAGCCGAGCACGAGGACGAGGCCCCCGGCCACCAGCGAGGCGGTGAGCGGCCACGGGAGACCGTACTGCGGGAAGGCGATGAGCGCCGCCGCACCGAGCGCCATCAGGAGGGCAAGACCGCTCACCCGGTCGAACACCACGGAGTTGACCGCGAGGCCCGGCCGATCTCCCTCCGCGAGATAGAGGGCGCGCACGACGTCGCCGCCGATCGTGCTCGGTCCGAAGAGGTTGAAGAACATGCCGATGAAGTAGAAGCGCATGTACTCCCCGACCGGTCGCGCGTAGCCGACCGAGCGGCCGAGCAGGCTCCACTTGTAGGCGCTGAGCGCCTGGCCAGCGAGGTAAAGCGCGAGCGCCCCGGCGAGCGGCCCGAGGCGCACGCTCGCGAGCGTCCGCACCAGGTCTTCCGTGTCGACGTCGACCAGGATGTAGGTGACGATCGCGATGCTGACCGCGACGCGGAGGAGCCAGCGCGCCCTCCCCCCCCGGAGCAGCCGGCGCCAAAGCACCGGGCGATAAATCACCATCGAGTCAGCCTTTGCAATGGCGCGCCCGGCGGGCGCGCCATCCATGGGCGCGTCGTTCACCTTGACTCGTCGCCGGCCGGCCGGCTAAGGCCGCCCCCATGGCGCGCGGGCCGTGGCATGAAGAGGCGGATCTCGTGGTCGTCGGAGCGAGCGTCGGCGGCCTCGCCGCCGCCGTCATGGCCGCGGACCGCGGCTGCCGCACGATCGTCGTCGAGCGCAGCAAGGAGCTGGGGGGCGGCGCGGCGACCGAGGCCGAGATGATCGCCGCCGCGGGCAGCCGCTGGCAGCGGGCCGCCGGCATCGACGACGGCCCCGAGCGGCTCGCCGACGACGTCCTCGCCGCCACCCACCGCCTGGTCGAGCCCGAGCTGGCGGCCGCGCTCGCCGCGCAGGGCGCGCCCCTCGTGGCGTGGCTGGCGGAC
>JBKPBB010000338.1:0-4742 GCA_046744245.1 Thermodesulfobacteriota bacterium | reverse complement strand
TCGGCGAGAACCTGACCACGGAGGGGATCGACGTGAACGGGGCGCTCGTCGGCGAGCGCTGGGAGGTCGGGACCACGCTGCTCGAGGTCGCCGAACCCCGCGTGCCCTGCTGGCGGCTCGGCGTCCGGATGGACGATATGGACTTCATCCGACGTTTCACCGAGGCGCTACGTCCCGGAGCGTATCTGCGAATCATTTCCGAGGGTTCGGTGGCCGCCGGCGACACGATACGGGTGCTCGAACGTCCTGACCAGGGCCTGAGCGTCCGCGACGTGCTTCGCATCTACTCCCGCGATCGCCAGGAAGCCGGGCGACTCCTCGCGGTGCCGCCGATGTCCGAGAGCTGGAAGGCATGGGCTCAGGCGCTGCTGCGAAGAGGGGGAAGCGGTACTATGCCTGCTCCCGATCCTGGATGCTGTTAGTCGAGAGGCGCGGGTCGGTCTGCTGTCCTTCTCCGGAGAGGACGGCGGCGCCTGAGTGAGAGCGCCGGTCATCAGCGGGCGCCAGTTGGGCGGGGGTCCTTCTCGGGTCTCAGAATCGCCGGACGATCACCTTCGAGAATCGCCCTTCTCGATAGTCAAGCCGCTGCCGGTTGGGTTCCGACTCGGACGCAGGATTGGCCGGCGCCGATAGCCGCGCCGGCCTCAACGAGCGGTCGCGCCCGAAACAAGGGCTCCGGGCCGAGCGCGCGGATGGCCTCGGCCGGCGCCTTGGCCCCGGCGACTCATGGCATCTGCGCCGCTGACTCGAGCGCGCGGGCGGCCTCCTCCGGCGCGCAGTGAGGCAGCACGCCGAGGCATGGCAGCCCCGTGAGCGTCGCGATCGTCTCGGCGTTGGTCGCGGCGGACACGTCGGTCTCCGCCGCCGGCTGCGAGAGCACGAAGCCGTGCACCACGAGCCCGGCGGCCGCCGCGACGCGCGCCGTCAGCGCGCAGTGGTTCACCGTGCCGAGGCGGTTCGCGCCCACGATCAGGAGCGGCAGCCCGGTCCGCACCGCCAGCTCCGCCCAGGTGGTTTGCGCGTCGAGGGGGACGAGGAGCCCGCCGGCGCCCTCGACGAGGAGCAGATCGGCCTCCTGGCGGCGGCGGGCGACGAGCGCGACCAGGCGCGCCACGTCGATGGTCACTCCCTCGAGCCGGGCGGCGACGGCAGGCGCGAGCGGCGCGCGCAGGCGATAGGGGCAGATGTCGTCGAGCGGCGCGGGATCGGCGGCGGCGGCGCGGAGCGCGAGCGCGTCGGCCGGCTCGCCCTCGACCCCGGTCTCGACCGGCTTCATCACCGCGACGCGCCGGCCCCGCTGGCGGAGCGCGGTCGCGAGCGCGCACGCGACGAACGTCTTGCCGACGCCCGTGTCGGTGCCGGTGACGAAGAGGGCGCTCACGCTCCCGTGTCCTCGCGAGGAGGGCGCGTCACGCGCCCGTGACCTCCTGAATCGCCTCGCGCGCGACGTCGACCAGCCGCTCCAGCTCCGCGGGCGCGATGGCCAGCGCCGGCATGAGCACGATCACGTTGCCGAGCGGGCGGAGGATGACCCCCCGCGCCCGCGCCGCACGCACCACGCGCTGGCCGATGCGCGCGGCGGGCGGGTAGGGGACACGCCCCGCGCGCTCCGCCACCAGCTCGATGCCGACCATGACTCCTTGCTGCCGCACGTCCCCCACGTGTTCAAGCGGCGCGATCTCGGCCGCCAGCCGCTCGCGGAGGCGGGCGATCTTGGGCGCGAGACGCTCGAGCGTGCGTTCTTCGCGGAAGAGCCGCAGACTCGCCAGGGCGACCGCGCAGCCGAGCGGGTTCCCCGTGTAGGTGTGGCCATGGAAGAACGCACGGAACTCCTCGTAGGGGCCGAGGAAGGCCCCGAACACCTCCTCGGTCGCGAGCGTCGCCGCGAGCGGCAGGTAGCCGCCGCTGATGCCCTTCGCGAGGCACATGAGATCGGGCGTGATACCGGCGTGCTCGCAGGCGAACATCCGTCCCGTCCGCCCGAAGCCGGTCGCCACCTCGTCGGCGATGAGCAGCGTGCCGTGGCGGTGCGCGAGGTCGTGGAGCGCGCGCAGATACGCCGGCGGGTGGACCCACATCCCTGCCGCGCCCTGCACCAGCGGCTCGACGATGACGGCGGCGAGGGTCGGGCCGTGGGCGGCGAGCGTCCGCTCGGCCTCCTCGAGGGCGGCGGCGAGCGCCGCCGCCGCATCCATGCCGCGCTGCCAGCGAAAGACGTGCGGCGGCGTCAGCCGCACGGCGGGCGCGACCGCGCCGGCCACGAAACGATGGAACGTCTCCGAGTAGCCGACGCCGACCGCGCCGAGCGTGTCGCCGTGGTAGGCCTCGACCAGCGACGCGAAGCGCGTGCGCGCCGGCTCGCCGCGCAGCTGGTGGTACTGGAGCGCGATGCGGAGCGCCGCCTCGACCGCGGTGGCGCCCGCGTCCGAGTAGAAGACGCGCGTCAGCCCGGGCGGCGCGATCTCGATCAGCGCGCGGGCGAGCTCGATCGAGGGCACGTTGGCGAGCCCGAGCAGCGTCGAGTGCGCGACGCGCGCGAGCTGCGCGCCGAGCGCCGCGTCGAGCGCCGGGTGGCGGTGCCCGTGCACGTTGCACCAGAGCGAGGAGACGCCGTCGAGGTAGCGCCGCCCCCGCGTGTCGACCAGCGTCGTGCCCTCCGCCTCGGCGATCACGAGCGGCTCCTCGGCGAGCCAGTCCGCCATCTGCGTGAACGGGTGCCAGAGGTAGCGCCGGTCCCAGGCGGCGAGGGTCGCGGTGTCGGTCATGGCTGGCACCCGGTCGCGCGCGCGGCGTCGGCGAAGGCCGCGAGCGCGCGCTCGAGCTGCGCCGCCGTGTGCGTGGCCATGGGCGTGACGCGGAGCCGCGCCGTCCCCGGCGGCACGGTCGGCGGGCGGATCGCGAGCGCATGCACGTCGCGCGCGAGCAGCGCGTCGGCGAATGCCAGCGCGGCGCGGTTGTCGCCCACCATGAGCGGCACGATGTGCGTGTCGCCGCGCGCGTCGAGGCCGAGGGCGCGGAGACCCTCGCGCAGGGTAGCGGCGTTCTGCACGAGCGCCGCGCGCCGCTCCGGCTCCGCCGCCACCACCTCCAGCGCCGCCCCGGCCGCGGCCACCGCCGCCGGCGCGAGCCCGGTCGTGTAGATGAAGGTGCGCGCGCGGTTCACCAGCAGGTCGACCAGCGCGCGCGCTCCCGCGACGTAGGCGCCTGCGGCGCCGAGCGCCTTGCCGAGCGTCCCCATGTGGACGGTGACGCGCGCGCCCAGGCCCTCGGCTTCGGCGAGGCCGGCGCCGCCGGGGCCGAGCACGCCGGTCGCGTGGGCCTCGTCTACCATGAGCCAGCTGTGGTAATGCTCCGCGAGCGCGGCCAGCGCCTCGAGCGGTGCCCGGTCGCCGTCCATGGAAAAGACCGAGTCGGTCACGATGAGCCGGCGACCGCCCCGCGCAGTGGCGGCGAGCTCGGCCTCCAGGGTTTGCACGTCGCGGTGGGGGTAGACGTGGACGCTGGCCCGCGAGAGCCGGCACCCGTCGACGATGCTCGCGTGGTTGAGGGCATCGCTGAAGACGTGGTCGCCGCGGCCGACGAGCGTCGTGATCGCGCCCACGTTCGCCTGGTAGCCGGAGGGGAAGAGGAGCGCCGCCTCGGTGCCCTTGAGCGCCGCCAGCTTCGCCTCGACCTCGGCGTGCAGCTCGAGGTGCCCGGCGATCAAGCGCGAGGCGCCCGTGCCGCAGCCCCAGCGCTCGATCGCCGCGCACGCGGCCGCCTTCACGGCCGGGTGGGTGGCGAGCCCGAGGTAGTTGTTGGAGGAGAGGAGGAGGACGCGGCGGCCGTCGAGCAGCACCTCGGCGTCGGAGGCGCTGGCGAGCGGGCGCAGGCGGCGGCGGAGGCCCGCGTCCTCGAGGGCCGCGAGCTCCGCGGCGAGGACTCGCACGCGGGGGTCATGCCGGGTGCGCCCGCCCTTGTCAACCTGGAGCGCCCTCATGGTTGACAAGACGCGGCGGTCGGCCTTCGTCTGCCAGCAGTGCGGCCACGCGGCGCCGCGCTGGCTCGGGCAGTGCCCGGGCTGCGGCGCGTGGAGCACGATGGTCGAGGAAGCGGTGCCCGAGCCGCGTCCGCGGGGCGTGCGCGCGGTCGGAGCGGTCGGCGGCGCGCCGCGTCCGATCGCCAGCGTGGCCGCCGGCGAATCGCTCCGGCGCGGGACGGGTCTCGGCGAGCTCGACCGCGTCCTCGGGGGCGGCCTCGTGCAGGGCTCCGTCGTCCTCGTCGGCGGCGATCCGGGCATCGGGAAGTCGACGCTCGCGCTCCAGGCGTGCGGCGCGCTCGCCCGCCAGGGCGTGCCCGTCCTCTACGTCGCGGGCGAGGAGTCGCCAGAGCAGGTCCGCATGCGTGCCGACCGGCTCGGGATCGCCGAAACCGGCGTCCTGATCGTCGCCGAGACGTCCGCGGACGCCGTCGCGGATCTGATCGAGCAGACCCGGCCGGCGGCCGTCGTCGTCGACTCGATCCAGACGCTGCACACGGCGGCGCTCGCGTCCGCGCCGGGAAGCGTCGGCCAGGTGCGCGAGTCGGCCGCGCTCCTCGTGACACGCGCCAAGGCGAGCGGCGTCGCGTGCTTCCTGATCGGGCACGTGACGAAGGAAGGGACGCTCGCCGGGCCGCGCGTGCTCGAGCACCTCGTCGACACGGTCCTCTACTTCGAGGGCGACGGCGCGCACGCGCTGCGCGTGCTGCGTGCCGTCAAGAAC
>JBKPBB010000005.1:0-9397 GCA_046744245.1 Thermodesulfobacteriota bacterium | reverse complement strand
CACGAACCGCCTGCTCCGCCAGTACTTGCCCAAAGGCACCGACGTGGCCGCGCACTCCCAAGCCGAGCTCAACCGCATCGCCCATCGCCTCAATACGCGTCCCCGGAAAACCTTGGCCTATCGAACCCCAGCGGATATCCTCGCGGCAGCGTTGCGATGACCGGTTGAACCCGCATCCGCTATCTGCTTCAAAGGGGTATCTGCCCGCCGGTCCTCCGTAGCGAGGCGGTGCAGCGCCGCGGGAGTCTATCGCTGGCGCAGGTCGCGCGCGACCCGGCCCGCTGTCGTCCGTGCGAGGTTCTCGAGTCGCCCGCTCTCGCTCCCGAAGATGACGCTGCCCCGCGTGGAGGACGCGTTCACGGCCTCGTTCCAGACAGTCTGCCCCTTGCCGTCGAGTAGCGCCGCGTTGACGAAGAGGTGATCCCTGCCCGAGACGCTCCCGGCCCACGTCACGACCGCCATGGAACGCAGGCGGAAGCCGGTCACGGTGAGCTTCAAGGTTGCCGGGCTAATCGCGTCGAAGAGCCCGTCCTCGACGAGCCGCTCGAGGACGGCGCCGTGCAGCACGGTTGAGGTGCCATAGTCGCGGGCGGCGGAGAGCCGATCGGCTGGAATGGAGTCCGGGTCGAGCGCCGCCATCACCCGACCGACGCGGAGCGGGCCGGGTGACGTTGCTGGCAGCAGACGGTGCGTCGAGACGCTCGTGCAGGCGACGAGCGAGGGCAGGAGCAGGAGGAGTCGGGTCGGTAGGCGCATGCTCGTCTCCTGATCCGTGTCGTTCCTCGTCAGGCGCCCGGGCGGCGATCCGCTACCGCTGCACGTCGCTCTCGCGCCCGAGCCGCGCGACGCGGTAGCCGGCCAGGTGGAAAATGTTCTCGACGAGCGCCTCACCGATGCGGCCCTTCAACTTGCCGAGGTCCACCTGTAGCCTCAGGCGACGACGCGACGGGTGAGGGAGTGGTGACCCGGGTCGCTCAACGTGGAGAACACGCCTGCCAGAGTGGGCCGGCTCGGAGTCATCATCCACGTCCTCTCCTTCTGGGCATTCGTGACCCAGCGTGAGTATCGACAGGTATGGCGGCGGACTTGAAACTCAAGAACGTACGCGCCGTGAGCAAGCTACGAGCTGACGGAGCTGGGGGCGAAGACACAGTGGGGCGAAGTGCTCGCTAAGATGGAGGGTGTCGCGCGGATGTCTTCGCCAGGGCCGAAGCGGTGCAGCATATGGGTGAGGACATCGCGGCGACCATCGCCTACGCCTTGACTGGGATGCGCTTGTATGTCGCCCATCATGTGGGCAGCGTGCCGTGCCGCACCCGGGCCTCCTCGACCAATTCGGTGGTGACAGCGGCGAGGCCGCGCGAGGAACTCGATCGGTTCGTCCATGGTTCTCCCTAGTTCGAGATCGGCTGCGCCTCGCGGATCAGGAGGCCGCTCGTCGAGACGCGCAGCTCGAGTTCGGCGGGCCGGGTCACCGGCACGAACGTCGCCGAGCCGTACTCGGCGTCGAGCAGCGGAGCGAGGAACTCGTAGCGCTGGCGGAGCCCGAAGAGGTCCACCGGCCGCTCTCGCCCCAGGGATTCAACGGTGCGGACGGCGGAGCGCTCCTGCTCGATCGCACGGTAACGTCCCGCGATGCGGTCGAGCTCGTAGGCAGTGTGCAGGCCGAGCAGGTTCGCGAACGGCTTCCACTTGAGGATGTGCGCGTCGACGTAGATCTCGTCTCCCGCGACATCGAACGTCCTCTCGCGGCCGTCGGGAAAGCGGACGGTGGCGACGAAGCGCTGCGGACCCGCCGGCCGGACGGAGAGCCGCGCCGCGAGGTCCTCGCGCGTCAGCACCCGGTAGCCTTGGATCCCGACGGCGATCGAGCCGGCGACACCAGCGAGCGCGAGCAGGAGTAGCCCGGTGAGGGTGCGGAGCCCGAAGCGCAGCGGTCTGCCCCGCACGACAGCCACAATCCCGGCGAGCAGGAGGATCGCGCCGAGGGTCGCGAGGCCGATGGCGGCGAGGGACAGCGGAGAGATCACGAGGTCCGAAGACATGGCGAGGATGATTCTGTTAGCCGAGCTCGACACTCGCAAGCTGCGCCTCCTCGTCGTCGGCTGCAACGGCTCCTTTGAACGTCCGCGGACCCGAGTCGTCGGCCCGCGCTACGACCCCGGGACCAGCGCGCGCAGCTCCGGCTCCTCTACCACGTAGCGCGCCGAGCAGAACTCGCACACCACCTCGGCGCGGCGCTCGTGCGCGAGCACGTCGAGCAGCTCGGCGCGGCCCATGGCGAGGATCGCGGCCTCGACGCGCTCGCGGCTGCAGCGGCAGCGGAAGCTGACCGCCTGCTCGTCGAAGACGTGGGTCGGGAAGCCGGCGAGGAGGCGCGCGAGGATGGCGGGCGCGTCGAGGCCCTGGCGCACGAGGTCGCTCGGCGGCGGCGCCGCGCCGACGTTCTCCTCGAGGCGATCGATGGCGCCCGCGCCGGCGCCCGGCATCGCCTGGAGGAGGTAGCCGCCGGCCGCGCCGACCCGGCCGTCGGCGTGCACGAAGACCCCGACGCCGACCACCGAGGGGATCTGCTCGGAGCCGGCGAGGTAGCTCGCCACGTCGGTCCCGATCTCCCCCGAGACGAGCGGCACGATGCTGCGGTAGGGCGAGGCCTCGCCGAGCGGGATGCGCATCACGCAGAGGACACCGCGGCCGACCGCGCCCCCGACGTCGAGCTTGCCGGCGCGCGCGGGCAGATGGGTCTGGGGTCGCGACACGAAGCCGCGCACGTGGCCGCCCGGCGTGGCGTCGACCAGGATGCTGCCGAGCGGCCCGTCGCCGCTCCACTGGAGCGACACCCGCTCGTCGGCCTTCGAGAGCCCGCCCAGGAGGAGCCCGGCGGTGAGGGCGCGCCCGAGCGCCGCCGTCGCGGTGGGGAGCGTCCCGTGCCGCACGCGGGCCTCCTCGACCAGCTCGGTGGTGACCGCGGCGAGGCCGCGCACGGTGCCGTCGGCGCTGAGCGTGCGCGCCAGGCGGTCAGCCACGGCGTGCCTCGTCCATGGCGCGCAGCATCTCGGCAGCGCCGACCAGACGCGCGAAGCGGCCGCGCTCGCGGCCGTCCGGACCGAGGAGGACGAGCGTCGGCACACCGGCCACGCCGAAGCGGCTGCTGAGCGCGCTCGAGCGCTCGTCCTCGGTGGTGACGTCGACCTTGACCATCACGAAGTCGGCTGCCGCGCGCACGACCGCGGGGTCCCGGAACGTGGTGCGCTCCATCTCGCGGCACGGCAGGCACCACGCGGCCTCGAAGTCGAGGAGGACGGGCCGGCCCGCGGTGGTGGCGCGCGCGAGCGCCTCGTTGGAGAACGGGACCCAGGCGATCGGGCTCTCGGTCTCGGCACCCAGGAGCCCGACCAGCGCGAACGCCACCAGCGCGATCCCCCCGGCGCGCCGCGGCCAGCGCATGACGGGCGGCGTCGCGGGCCCGAGGAAGCCGAGCACGACACCCGCCGCGACGAGCAGCAGGCCCGTCGTGACGCGCGCCCAGGGGTCGGGCAGGAGCGGGGCGACGAAGTAGAGCGCAAGGCCCAGGAGGAGAAAGCCGAAGACGCGCTCCACCCACTCGAGCCAGGCGCCGGCGCGTGGCAACACGCGAAGCCGTCCGGCCAGCGACGCCAGCGCGAGGTAGGGCGCACCGAGCCCGAGCCCGAGCACGAAGAAGAGGGCGAAGCCGAGCGCCACCGACTGCTGCGCGCCGACGAAGAGGAGGAGCGCCAGCACCGCCGGGCCGATGCAGGGCGCGGCGACGACGCCCATGGTGAGGCCCATGAAGAAGGCGCCCAGGTCGCCCTCGCCGACGCGGCCGAGACGCTGCATGATCGGCGAGGGAACGCGCAGCTGATAGAAGCCGAAGTTGCTCCCCGCGAGGCCCACGAGCACGAGCGCGATCGCGGCCAGGACGGCGGGTCGCTGGAGCGCCGAGCCGAAGAGGGAGCCGGTCAGCGCCGCGGTCACACCGAGGGTCGAGAAGGTGACGCAGATGCCGAGCACGTAGAGGAGCGCGCGCCGGAGGGTGTGCACCTCCTCCGCCCCGGTCCGGCCGCCGAAGAACGCCACCGTCACCGAGATGAGCGGGTAGACGCACGGCGTGAGATTGAGCGCGACGCCCACGAGCGCGACCCAGAGGAAGGTGAGCGGGTAGCCCCAGCGCGCGACCCAGCCCGCCACCTGGTCCTGGCCTCCGGCCGGCGGCTCCGCGGCGCCCAGCGGCGCCGGCGGGTCGAGCGCCGCCACCAACTCGAGCGTGCGCGGGGGGAGGCAACGCGAGTCGTCGCACGCCTGGAAGCGGAGCGCCGCCTCGAGCCGCCCGCTGCCGGCGGCCGGCGCGCCCTCGAGCGTCGCCGTGAAGCGGACCGTGCCGTCGTAGAGGAGGAGGGTGGTCTCACCGCCGAACTTGAGCCGCCTCTCCACCGGGCGCGGATACTCGACCGGGCCTGCGCGCACGCCCGCCGGCGGCGTCAGCGTGACCGTGGTCGGGATCAGGAATTCGTCGCGCGGCTCGTGCGCGTTCACGTGCCAGCCGGGGGCGATGGTCGCCTCGACCAGCACCTGCCCCCGGCCCGCGGTGAGCTTCGCGCGCACCACGTCCTCGGGGAGGGGTGCCGCGGACACCAGAGCCGCCAGGCCGACCAGCACGGCCGCCACGCCGACGCGTCGCATCGCCTCGGACCTCAACGGACCTTGAACAGCCTCGGGGCGCGCGGCGTCGCGGAGCTGAGAGCCGGGTCGTCGAGCGTGAGCGGCACGGACTCGAGGATCTCGAGCCCGTAGCCGGGCAGGCTGACGAGGCGCAAGGGGCGGTTCGTCAGCCAGCGGATCTTCCCCACGCCCACGTCGCGCAGGATCTGCGCGCCGATGCCGAACTCGCGGAAGTTCGTGAGCCACGAGCTACCGAGCGCGGTGCTCGGCGCGCGCACGCTGTCGGCACGCGCTTCCGAGAAGAGGTCGAGGCTGCGGCCGTCGCGGCGGAGGTAGAGGATCACCCCCTTGCCCTCGGCGGCGATCCGCTCCATCGCCTTCTGGAGGAGGCTCCGCGTGTCACGCTCGCGGTAGCCGAAGACGTCGCCGGGCAGGTACTCCAGGTGGGTGCGCACGAGCGTCGGCTCGTCGGCGCGGATGTCGCCCTTGGCCAGCACGAGGTGCTCACCCTCGTCCACGTCGGTGGTGTAGACGAGGGCGCGGAAGTCGCCGCCGTAGCGGGTCGTGATGCGCGCCTCGGCCGTCCGGTGCACGAGCGAGTCGTGGCGGCTCCGGTACTCGATCAGATCGGCGATGGTCGCGATCTTCACGTTGTGGCGGGCCGCGAACTCCTCCAGGTCGGGAAGCCGCGCCATGGTGCCGTCGTCGCGCAGGATCTCGCAGATGACGCCCGCCGGGGCGAAGCCGGCGAGGCGGGCCAGGTCGACGGCGCCCTCGGTCTGTCCCGCGCGCACCAGCACGCCGCCGCGCCGGGCACGGAGCGGGAAGACGTGCCCCGGGCTCACGATGTCGGCGGGCGTGGCGTCGGGCCGGATGGCGGTGCGGATGGTGGTGGCGCGGTCGACCGCCGAGATGCCCCGCCCGATGCCGTGACGCGCGTCGATCGAGACCGTGAAGGCGGTCCCGAGCGGCGCGCGGTTCTCGCTCACCATCATCGGAAGGCCGAGCTGGTCGCAGCGGTTCTCCGTGAGCGAGAGGCAGACGAGCCCGCGCCCGTGGGTCGCCATGAAGTTGACGTGCTCGGCCGTGACGCGCTCGGCCGCGACGCAGAGGTCGCCCTCGTTCTCGCGGTCCTCGTCGTCCATCAGGATGACCATGCGGCCGGCGCGGATCTCGGCGAGCGCGTCGTCGATCCCGACCAGGTACGGGCTCTGGCGGCGGGGGGACATCGGCTCTTCGATGATAGACGCGGCGTGGGGGCGAGGCCAGCCCTTGCGCGCGCCCTTCGACCGGATCTAGGCGGGCGCGAAGGCGTCCTCGGGAACGACGGTCAGGCCGGGGAAGACCGCGGCCTCGAACGCCACGGACCCGGCGTGCACGCCTGCGACCCGCCACCTGCCCGCCTCGAGGACGCGCTGCTCGATCGCCCGCCGCTCGAGGTCGACGAGCCACAGCTCACGCACGCCGAGGGCCCCGTACGTGTCCGCTTTCGCGGTGCGGTCGTAGGTGGCCGACCCGGCGGACAGCGCTTCGACCACGAGGTCAGCCGTGGTGAGGTGACCGGCGTCCGTGGTTCGCAGCCGTTCCGCCGACACCAGGAGCAGGTCGGGCTCGAGCCAGGTGTGCTGGTCGGGCCGCCAGACGGCGGCGCGGGGCACGAAGAGCTGGCCGGCGCCGGGGTGGGCATCGAGGTACCGGCTGAAGACCCGGTTCAGGTTCGAGATGGCGATGTTGTGGGCACCGGTCGGCGGCGGAACCACGTACAGCACCCCGGCGATGAGCTCGTAGTATCCGCCCTCGGGCGGCGCCTCGAGCTCCCAGAACTCCTCCAGCGTGTAACGACGCACCAACGGGGAGGCCGTGGCGGGATGGGCTCCCATGTGGAAGCGATGCTACTCCCACCGTCGCGCCCGAGGCAATGCATCGCAGCACAGCCCGAGGCAACAGCTCGCGCGCGGCGTCAGTCCAGTGCCCCGATGGCAGGTGCCGCCGCGGGCGCGCCGAGTGTCCGCCACGCGATCGCTGCCAGGACGACCGCCCCGCCCACGACGGCGAAGACGCTCGGCACCTCGCCGAGGACGAGGAGCACCCACAGCGGGTTCGCGATCGGCTCGAGCATGCTGACCAGCGCTGCCTGCGCCGCGCGCACGTGCTCGAGCCCGCGCAGGAAGAGCGCTTGCGCCGCCGCGATCTGGATCGTGCCGAGCAGGACGAGGATCGCGGCCGAGCGTGCGCCGACCCCGGGGTCGCGGAGCACGATCGGCGCCAGCGCCGCGGCCGCCAGCACGCTGCCCCACGTGACCGCCGCCTCCGCGCTCGCCCCACGCTCGCGGCGGAGCAGCAGCACGAGCCCGGCATAGAAGACGCCCGAGACGACCGCCACCGCGTCGCCCGCATGCGCGCGCGCCTCGAGCTTGCCGACGAAGAACAGCGCCATGCCGCCCAGCGCGACCGCGATCGCGAGCGCGTCGCGCGCATGGCGGGGCTCGCCCACCACGAGCGGCGCGAGCAGGAAGACCCACACGACGCCGCTGTACTGGAGGAAGACCGCGTTGGCCGCCGTCGTCCACTTGGTGGCGACCACGAAGGTCGTGAGGCAGGCGGCGCAGCACGCGGTCGCCGCGAAGAAGCCCGGCCCGCGGCCGCCGAGCTTCGGCCGGAAGAGCAGGAAGAGGACGGCGGCCGCGGTCGCGGAGCGGTAGGCGGCGATCTTGAGGGGCGGCTCGGCGACCGCCTTGATGCCGATGCCGCCGAGCGACCAGAGGAGGGCCGCCCCGGCGACCTGGAGGACGCCCCGGCGCTCCGCCGTCACTCGACGGTGACGCTCTTGGCCAGGTTGCGCGGCTGGTCCACGTCGGTGCCGCGGTAGACGGCGACGTGGTAGGCGAGGAGCTGGAGGGGGATGGTGAGCAGGGTCGGCGTGAGGAGCTCGTTCGTCCGCGGGACCGTGAGCACGTCGGCCGCCACCTCCTCCAGCTCGGGCGAGGGCGCGTCGGTCACCACGATGATGCGCCCGCCGCGCGACTCGACCTCCTTCAGGTTGGAGAGGGTCTTCTGGAAGACCCCGTCGTGCGGGATGAGCACGACCACCGGCATCTGCTCGTTGATGAGCGCGATCGGCCCGTGCTTCATCTCGCCCGCCGGGTAGCCCTCGGCGTGGATGTAGGAGATCTCCTTCAGCTTGAGCGCCCCCTCGAGCGCGACCGGGTAGTTCACGCCGCGCCCGAGGTAGAGGAAGTCGGAGGCCTTGCCGTAGCGCCGGGCGATGCGCTCGACCGCGGCCTCGCCCGCGAGGATGTCCTTCACCGCGTGGGGTAGCGCGACGAGGTCGCCGAGGAGCTTGCGGCCGCGCTCGGCGTCGACCAGGCCCCGCTGGCGTCCGAGGTGGAGGCCGAGGAGGTAGAGCGCCGTCAGCTGGGTCGTGAACGCCTTCGTGCTGGCGACGCTGATCTCCGGGCCGGCGTGGGTGTAGAGCACGGCGCTCGACCGCCGCGCGATCGAGGAGTCGACCACGTTGCAGATGGCGAGGACGGGCGTGCCCTTCTCGCGCCCCGCCTCGACCGCCGCCAGCGTGTCGGCCGTCTCGCCCGACTGCGACACCACGACCAGCAGGGTTTGCGGGTCGAGGATCGGGTTGCGGTAGCGGAACTCGCTCCCGTAGTCGACCTCGCAGCGGAGGCCGGCCAGGCGCTCGAGCAGGAACTTCCCGACCAGGCAGGCGTGCCACGCCGTGCCGCACGCCACCACCACCGCGCGCTGGATCGGCGCCTCCAGGAGCCGGTCCACGTCGGCGTCGAGCTGCACCGCGCCCGCCTCCTGCACGATGCGGCCGCGCATGGTGTCGATGATCGCCTGTGGCTGCTCGTGGATCTCCTTCAGGAGGAAGTGCTTGTAGCCGCCTTTCTGCGCCGTGACCGGGTCCCAGGTGACGGTGCGGGGCGCGCGCGTGACCGGCTCGCCCGCGAAGGTGTGGATCGTGACGCGGTCGGCCGTCAGCTCCGCGACCTCGCCGTCCTCCATGAAGACCACGCGGCGGGTGTGCTCGAGGAGCGCCGGGATGTCGGAGGCGACGAAGTTCTCGCCCTCGCCGAGCCCGAGCACGATCGGCGTGGCGCTCTTGGCGGCCACCAGGCGGTCGGGCTCGCTCTCACAGAGGACGACGATCGAGAAGGAGCCCTCCAGCTCCTTGATGGCGCGCCGCGTGGCCTCGAACAGGCCGCCGCCACGCTGCACGTGCTCGTCGATCAGGTGCGAGATGACCTCGGTGTCGGTCTCCGAGGCCATCTTCCGGCCGCGGCGCTCGAGCGCGGCGCGCAGCTCGAGGTAGTTCTCGATGATGCCGTTGTGGATGACGACCACCTCGCCGGCGCGGTGCGGATGCGCGTTCTGCTCCGAGGGCCGGCCATGCGTCGCCCAGCGCGTGTGACCGATGCCGGGCGTGCCCGCGAGCGGCTGCTCGCGCAGGAGCGCCGCCAGGTTGTCGAGCTTGCCGACGCAGCGGCGCATCTCGACACGGTGGTCGGCGACGATGGCGAGCCCGGCCGAGTCGTAGCCCCGGTACTCGAGCTTGCGGAGCCCCGCCATGAGGATCGGGCTCGCTTCGCGCGGCCCGACGTAGCCGACGATGCCGCACATGGCTCAGCGCCTCCGTCGCGCGCGGGCCGGCGCGGCCTTCGGCTTGCGCTGCGCCGCCCGCCCCGGCGCGCCCTTCGGCTTG
>JBKPBB010000011.1:0-6572 GCA_046744245.1 Thermodesulfobacteriota bacterium | reverse complement strand
CCAGGATGTGGCGCGCGCGCACCTGCTCGGGCTCGGTGAACTTGTCGTCCTTGTGGAGGGCGTAGTACTCGGCGACCTCGTCGTCCTTCACCTCGACCTGGGAGAGGAAGTCGGCCGGCCGGTAGGCGACGTAGCGTGCCCGCACGCGCGCCGGGACCCGGTAGGGGTCGGGGTGCCCGTCGAGGTACTTCTGCAGCTCCTCGTCGGAGAGCGTGATCGTCGCGGCGAGTTCGGCCGCCGCGCTGCGCACGAAGGCGAGGTTCGCCTTCTCGTGATCGAAGCGGTAGCGCTCCTCGAGCTCGCCGTCGCTCACCCCGACGCCGTCGGTCACGAGCGCTTTCAGGCGCTGCCTCAGGAGGTTCTGCCGGACCCCGTCCTCGAACTCGGCTCCCTGCCCGCTGTGCACGATGGCCTCCAGGCGGCTGCGGTCGAAGCGACCGTTCTGCTGCAGGTCGGGCAGGCGGGTGACGGCGTCGAGCAGGTCCGCGTCGGTGACGACGATGCCGAGGCGCGCGGCCTCGTGGCGCAGGAGCGCCTGCTCGATCAGCTGGTCGAGCGCCTGGCCCGACAGATTCAGGTTGCGCAGGAGCTCCGCCGAGCGGCTGCCCCGCAGCATCTGCTCGTACTGCCGAGTAAGCGCCGCGGTGGCCTGCTCGAGGTCCCGGCGGCTGATCGCCTGGCCGTGCACGACGGCGACATCCTGCCGGCGCTCCCCGCCGATCGCGCCGACCCCCCACAGGATGAAGAGGCCGGCCAGGACGGCGTAGAGGAACTTGATGCCGAAGGAGCTCGAGTACTTGCGCAGAAAGCGGAGCATTCGCGCGCGTCTTCAGGGCGAAGCTAGCGGACGCCCTACGGGTTTGCAAACCGGCGCCGCCGCTCAAGTTTCCGTTGCCGCGTGCCGATGTTTCTGGTAGCAGCTTTGCTTGCGCCAGCGGACGGGCCGGCGACAGAAGGGCGGGGCGCCGCGCGATGCTTCTCGATTCCATCCTCGGACTGTTTTCGAACGATCTGGCGATCGACCTCGGGACGGCGAACACCCTCGTCTACGTGAAGGGGCAGGGCATCCTGCTGAACGAGCCGTCGGTGGTGGCCGTGCAGCCCGACTCGCGCGGGGGGCGCAAGGTGCTGGCGGTGGGCGCCGAGGCAAAGAAGATGCTGGGGCGCACGCCGGG
This sequence comes from Thermodesulfobacteriota bacterium, assembly GCA_046744245.1. GTDB lineage: Bacteria > Desulfobacterota > Binatia > DP-6 > DP-6 > DP-6. The sequence continues at coordinate 5,397 of JBKPBB010000011.1, read as the reverse complement.
CAACATCCAGGCCATCCGCCCGCTCAAGGACGGGGTGATCGCCGACTTCGAGGTGACCGAGGCGATGCTCCGCAAGTTCATCGAGAAGATCCACAACCGCAAGCGCCTGGTCCGCCCGCGCATCATCATCTGTGTGCCCTTCGGCATCACCGAAGTGGAGAAGCGCGCCGTGCGCGAGTCGGCCGAGAGCGCGGGGGCCCGAGAAGTCTACCTGGTCGAGGAGCCGATGGCGGCCGCCATCGGCGCCGGTCTCCCCATCACCGAGCCCACCGGCAACATGATCGTCGACATCGGCGGCGGCACGACCGAGGTCGCGGTGATCTCGCTCTCGGGGATCGTATTCTCCAAGTCGGTGCGCGTGGGCGGCGACAAGATGGACGAGGCGATCGTCCAGTACGTGAAGCGGAAGTACAACCTGTTGATCGGCGAGCGCACTGCGGAGCTGATCAAGATCACGATCGGCTCGGCGTACCCGGGCGCCGAGCTCCAGATGATGGAGATCAAGGGCCGCGACCTGGTCGCCGGGGTGCCGAAGACGGTCGAGATCACCGACGAGGAGATCCGCGACTCGCTGCTCGAGCCGATCAACCAGATCGTCGAAGCGGTGCGCGTCGGCCTCGAGCGCACGCCGCCCGAGCTCGCCTCCGACATCGTCGACAAGGGCATCGTGCTCGCGGGCGGTGGCTCGCTGCTGCGCAACCTCGACACCCTGCTCCGCGAGGAGACGGGCCTGCCGGTCATGCTGGCCGACGATCCGCTGACCGCCGTGGTCATGGGAGCAGGCAAGGTCCTCGATGAGCTCTCGCTCCTCAAAGACGTCGCCATCTCGTAACACGGCGCGCAAAACGCGCGCCGCGCACAAGAATCCAACCGACCCCCACCATGGCGGGAGGCCGAGCGCGAGAGCGCTCGAGCTGGCCGACGGGGTCCGGGGGCATCGGAAGCGCGCAGGGCGCGAAGCGCCCGAGCACTGGACGGGCCCCCGGTAAACGTTGGACTACATCCGTCGCAACGGCGTGCTCCTCACCGTAGCGCTCTGCCTCGTGGTCGGGGCAGCGCTGGTCGTGCGGAGCGGCCGCACGCCGGGCCGCGCCGACCCGCTCGGGCGGGCCTTCCTCGAGGTGATGGCGCCGCTCGAGCGCGCCGCTTCCGCCATCGGCCGCGGCCTGTCTGGGAGCTGGCAGGGCGTGGCCGACCTGGTGCATGCGCGGGGCGAGAACGCCGTGCTGCGCGAGCGCGTGCAGCGCCTCGAGCAGGAGCTCGATCGGCTCTCGGAGGTGGAGCCCGAGAACGCGCGCCTGCGCCAGCTCCTCGACTTCCGGCAAACGCTGCAGGGCGAGCTCCTCACCGCGCGGGTCATCGGGCGGGACGCGACCGGGCTCGCGCGCACGCTCACCATCGACCGCGGCGAGAGCGCGGGGGTAGCGCGCGGGGCGGCGGCGCTCGCACCCGCGGGCGTCGTCGGGCAGGTGTTCCTCGTGAGCCGGCATGCCGCGCGTGTCCTCCTCGTCACCGACCACAACAGCGGGGTGGATGCGCTGGTGCAACGCACGCGCGCGCGTGGCATCGTGCAGGGAACGGTGGACGCGGGCTGCGTGCTGAACTACGTGAAGCGCACCGAGGACGTACAGGTGGGGGACGCGCTCGTCAGCTCGGGGCTCGACGGCATCTTTCCGAAGGGGCTGCCCATCGGGCGCGTGGTGGCCATCGACAAGCGCGGGCAGGGCCTCTTCCAGTCCGCCGAGGTCGCACCCGAGGTGGACATCGAGCGGCTCGAGGAGGTGCTCGTGACGCGCGGCCCGGTCACGCCCGTCGAACCCGCGCCGGCGGCGCCGGGAGAGTAGGGTGCGGAGCGCAGTCGCGCTGGCGGTCGCCGCGGTCGCCGCCATGCTCATGCAGACGACGATCTTCCCGTCGCTCCCGGGCCTGCCGGTCGTGCCCGACCTGATCCTCGTCCTGGCGGTGTACCTGGGCGTCGCGCACCAGACGATCGGCGGCGCGGCGGGCGCGTTCCTGCTCGGCTACTTCCTCGACACGTTCTCGGGCACGCTCCTCGGGCAGAACTCCTTCGCGCTCTCCGCCGTCTACCTGAGCGTGCGCTTCGTCGCGCGCCATCTCTGGTTCGAGCGCGGCCTGCCCGTGATGGCGCTCGCGTTCTTCGGGGGCCTGGTGCGCGGCGTGGCGGTGGCCGCGGCCGCTGCTTTGGCGGCGGGGCCCGGCCCCATCTGGCCCCATGCGATGCGCGCCGGGCTCGTCGGCGCGGCGCTGGCGGCCCTCCTCGCCCCGGCGGTCTTCGCCGCGCTGGCGTGGGAGAAGCGGCAGCTCGGGCTCACGTGAGATGGCCAGCCGCCCCGTTCACGTCGTCTCGCGCGAGGTGCCGCCGGAGTTCCAGCTCCGCATGGTGGTCGCCATCGGCGTCGTGTTCGTCGCCTTCGCGCTGGTCGGGATCCGCCTCTGGTACCTCCAGATCGAGCGCGGTGCGCAGATGCGCTACTACTCCGAGAAAAACCGCATCCGGCTGGTGCGCGTCCCGGCGCCGCGGGGTGTCGTCTACGACCGCCACGGCGAGATCCTGGTCGACAACCGCCCCTCGTTCGACGTCGTCTTCGTGCCCGAGGACGCGGGTGAGCGTCGGCGCCAGGTCCTGAAGACGCTTGCCGGATATCTCGGCGAGGAGGAGGCGGGGCTCCACCCGGGGGTACACGCCGCCGGGAGCGACCGCGAGCGCTACCAGGGCATCGTGCTCCGGCGTGACGTCGACTGGCAGGGGGTGGTCGCGCTCGAGACGCACCAGCTCGACCTGCCCGGCGTCTCGCTGCGGGTCGCGCCGAAACGCTACTATCCGTTCGGGCCGCTCGGCGCGCATCTCCTCGGCTACGTCGGTGAGGTGAGCAAGAGCGAGCTCGCGCAGGACGAGGGCGACTACCTGGGTGGCGACATGGTCGGCAAGGCGGGCCTCGAGAAAGCCTTCGACAAGGACCTGCGCGGCGAGCCCGGTGACCAGCAGGTGGAGGTGGATGCGCTCGGCCGCCGCGTCCGGGTGCTGCAGGAGGAGCCGGACCGCTCCGGCGGGACGCTCACGCTCACCCTCGACCGTGACCTCCAGGAAGCCGCCGACCGCGCCCTCGGCGAGGCCGACGGTGCGATCGTCGCGCTCGATCCACGCAGCGGCGAGGTGCTCGCGATGGTCTCGCACCCCGCCTATGATCCCAACGTGTTCGCGCGCGGCATCCGGAGCGCCGAGTGGCGCGCGCTGGTCGAGGACAAGAAGCACCCCCTCAACAACCGCGCCGTGCAGGGCGTGTTCCCTCCCGGCTCGACCTTCAAGGTCGCGGTCGCAACGGGCGCGCTGGAGGAAGGCGTGGTGACACCCTTCACGGGCGTCACCTGTGCGGGCGGCATCCCCTTCGGCAACCATTTCTTCCGCTGCTGGAAGAAGGGCGGGCACGGTCCCGTCAACCTGCACAAGGCCATCGTCGAGTCGTGCGACGTGTTCTTCTACCAGGTGGGGCGCCGGCTGGGCGTCGACGGGATCGCGGAGTACGCGCATCGGCTCGGGCTCGGGCTCCCCACCGGCATCGCCCTCCCGCACGAGCAGATCGGCACGATCCCGGACACCGAGTGGAAGCGGCGGCGCTTCGGCCAGCCGTGGTTCGAGGGCGAGACGCTTTCGGTGGCGATCGGTCAGGGCTACGTGACCGCCACGCCGCTCCAGATGGCGAACCTGGCGGCGACCCTCGCCAACGGCGGCACCCGCCGCCGGCCCTTCTACGTGAAGCGGGTCGTCGGCGCGGACGGGAAGGTGCTCGAGGTCGCGCCCGAGGTGCTCGGCCAGGCGCATCTCAAGAAGAGCACGCTCGCGCAGGTGCGCGAGGGCATGCGCGACGTGGTGATGAGCGAGAGCGGCACGGGCAAGAAGGCGCGCGTGCCCGGCGTCGAGGTGGCGGGGAAGACGGGCACCTCGCAGGTGGTCAAGATGGGCGAGGACCGCGCGCGCGCGAACCGCGGCGCCCAGGTGATGCGCGACCACGCGTGGTTCATCGCCTTCGCGCCCTTCGACGCGCCCGAGATCGCGATCGCCTGCATCGTCGAGCACGCGGGCGGCGGGGGCGGCGCCTTCGCCGCGCCCGTCGTGCAGCAGATCCTCGCCCACTACTTCGGCCGCAACCAGGGGCCGGCACCGCCGTCCCAGCAAGCCAATGCGCTTCGACCGCCGACTGATCACGCACTTTGAGTGGCTCCTGCCGCTCCTCGCGTTCGCGGTGAGCGGCCTCGGCGCCATGACCGTCTACAGCGCGACCCACGTGCCGGGGGCGCACGGGCTCTCGCCGCTCGCGCTGCGCCAGCTCCTCTGGCTCGCGGGCGGCTCGGTCGCGATGCTCGCCGCGCTCGTCTTCGACTATCGCCGCCTCGAGCGCAGCGCCTTCGTCGTCTACGTGCTCGTGCTGCTCGCCGTGCTCGCCGTGCCCGTGCTCGGCCGCATCGGCGGCGGCTCGCGCCGCTGGATCCCGCTCGGCCCGGTCTCGATCCAGCCCTCGGAGTTCATGAAGCTCGGGCTGGTGCTCGTGCTGGCGCGGCACTTCGCGCGCAGCTACGAGCGCGGCCTCGGGCTGCGCGCAGCGGTCGTGCCGATGCTCTTGACCGCGGTGCCGGCGGCGGCGATCCTCGCGCAGCCGGACCTGGGCACGGTCGCCATCCTCGGCATCGTCTCGCTCACCATGCTCATGCTGGGCGGCATCCGGCTGCGCTGGTTCGTCCTGCTCGGAGTGGTGGTCGCGGTGGCGGCGCCGCTCGCGTGGCCGCACCTGAAGGTCTACCAGCAGAAGCGCATCCTCACCTTCGTGCACCCCGAGATGGACCCGCGCGGCGCGGGCTACCACGTCCTGCAGTCGAAGATCGCGGTCGGCTCGGGGATGATGTGGGGCAAGGGGTTCCTGCGCGGCACGCAGAACCAGCTCAACTTCCTCCCCGAGCAGCACACCGATTTCATCTTCTCCGTGTTCGCCGAGGAGTGGGGTTTCGTGGGCGCGCTCGTGCTGATCGCGCTCTACCTCGCGCTCGTGCTGCGCGGGATCGTGATCGCGACACGCGCGCGCGACCGCTTCGGCGTGCTCCTCGTGCTCGGGCTGACCGCCATCGTCTTCTGGCAGGCGGTCATCAACGTCGGCATGACCACCGGCCTCCTCCCCGTCGTCGGCATCCCCCTCCCGTTCTTCAGCTACGGCGGCTCTTCCCTCCTCTGCCTCCTCGTCGGCGTCGGCCTCGCGATGAACGTGTCGATGCGCCGCTACTTCTTCTGAGGAAAGGGAGGGGGTAGCGCGAGCGCGCAGCGCGAGCGGCGGGGCCGCCGTCGGAGCGCCTCAGCGCCGGCACGCCCGTCCGGACGAGGCCGTGTGC
>JBKPBB010000158.1:0-3566 GCA_046744245.1 Thermodesulfobacteriota bacterium | reverse complement strand
TGTCGAGCTTGGTCGCGGCCACGGCGGCGGGCCTGCCGAGCGCCGCGAGGTAAGCGAGCAGCTCCTCCTCCTCGCCCTCGATGCCGCGCCGCGCATCGACCACGAGCAGCACCCCGCGCAGCGTGGGCCGCTCGCGGAGGTAGGTCTCGACCAGCGGCTTCCACGCGCGCCGCTCCGCCTCGGGGCCCACCGCGAACCCGTAGCCGGGCAGGTCCACCAGCACGATGCGCTCGTCCAGCGCGAAGAAGTTGAGCTGCCGGGTCCGCCCCGGCGTGCGGCTCGTGCGCGCCAGGCCGCGCTGGCCGACGAGCGCGTTGACGAGCGCCGACTTACCGACGTTCGAGCGGCCGGCGATCGCGACCTCGGGCGGCCCGGGCGGCGGCCCGCCGCCAGCAGTGGCCGCGGCGCCGAGGAAGCGCGCCGCGATGACCTTACGCATCCGGGGGGCCCGTCCGCTGCTCGCGCGCTCCGCGCGCTGCGCTGCTCCGATGCCCCCAGACAAACACCCGCGCGGCTCGCGCCGCGCGCAAGCTCGGCGCCTCTCGGCGCCGGCCTCCCTTCATCGCGCTGCCGCTCAGCCCGCCGCGCGCTTCTCGGGCATCGGCGCCAGACCGAGGGCGCGGTTCACCGCGCGCACCTGGGTGATGTAGGTCACGCGGATCGCGCCCTTCTGCAGGGCCTCGACCAGCGCCTGCTGCTTCTGCTTGCTCGTCTGCGTGAAGGTGAGCAGCGTCTTCCCGTCGGAGGTGGGCGTAAACTGGTACTCGGAATCGATGTCGGCGAGCTTGAAGTCGATCGTGTGGCTGGTGATGCGGTGCTCGTCGGGATAGACGGTGTACTCGGTCACCAGATCCTGCACCTTGAACCCGGGCGGCAGGATGTCGAGCGTCCCGATCACCTCGACCCGCTTGGTGTTGCCGCTCTCGCTCCCCTCGACGATCTCGGCCTTCATCACGTTCTCGGGCGCGAACTCCTTCACGCGCTCGGGGTGCTGGAAGGCGTCGAACACCTTGTCGAGGGGCGCGTCGAACTTCGACACGAACCTGACGTGCCAGGTGTCGCCCGTCTTCTCCATGCTCTCGGAGACGATCTCCTTCGCGGGACCGGTCGCCGCCTGCTGGATCGCGCGATACTTCACGAAGGCGTAGGCGACGAAGGCGAGCACGATCACCGCGACCACGGCGAGGATAGCCTTCATGGACGGGGCTCTTAGCCGAACCCGCTCGGGCGACACAAGGGGCTGTCAGCCGCGGGCGAGGAGGCAGGCGACCGTCCGGATGATGCGCAGCGTGTCCCGCCCGGGCTTGAAGTGGCTCACCCGCTCCGCCACCGGCGGGTAGTAGACCTCGACCGGGACCCCGAGAAGCGGCATGCCCCGGCGCGCCGCACGCAGCAGGACCTCGGTCTCGAAGTCGTAGCGGGTGCCACGCGTCCCGAGCGCGAGCGTCGCCGCGACCGGGTAGATGCGGAAGCCGGACTGCGTGTCCGGCAGCGCCTGCCCGGCGATGGTGCGCAGCAGGCGGTCGGCCACCCAGTTGCCGAAGCGGTTGAGGCGCGCGATCGTCTGCCCTTCCTTCCGGCGCACGCCGACCACGATCGCGCCGGGGACGGCGTCGGAGGCGGCGAGCAGGGCCGGGATCTGGCTCGAAAGGTGCTGGCCGTCGGCATCGAGGGTGAGGGCACGGCCGACGCCGGGCGCCTCGAGCGCGTGCAGCCCGGTCAGGATCGCGGCCCCCTTGCCCGCGTTGGCCGCGTGACGGCGGACCTCCGCCCCGGCGGCGCGCGCACGGAGCTCCGTGTCGTCGTCCGAGCCGTCGTCGACGACGACGACGCGCGCGCAGTGGGCGCGCGCGCCCCGCACCACCTCTCCCACCGTGGCCGCCGCCCGGTAGGCGGGAATCACCGCCGCGACGTCGGTGCGCACCCGCGCCTCAGGACGCGAGCGCCGACACGGCGGGCGCGGCGAAGAGCCAGTCCGCCATCCCCACGCGCACGTAGGTGGCGAGCCGGCGGAGGTAGCGCGGCTCGCCGGCGAGCGTCTTCGCGAGGCCCCAGAGGACATCGGGCCGGGTGTAGAAGGCGCGGTAGGCGCGGCGGAACCAGCGCTCCAGCACCTCGGCCGTGAGACCGTGTGGCACGAACACCCAGTTCATGGCGTTCATCCGCTCCCAGTCCTCGTCGAAGGTGCCGTGTTGGCGGACCGTCGGGTACGACGGCGTCCCCGGGTAGGGCGTGAACTTCGTCACCTGCGCCAGGTCGAGCGGCGCCGTGCGCAGGAAGTCGACCGTCGCGGCGAGGCTGTCCTCGCCCTCGGTCGGGTGCGCCATCATGAGGAGGCCCTTCACGCGGATGCCCGCGGCGCGCGTCTGGCGGAGGGTCTCCAGCATGCGCGGGATCTTCACCTCGTGCTTCACCACGTCGAGCACGCGCTGCGAGCCCGACTCGATGCCGTACGCGATCTGCCAGCAGCCGGCGCGGCGCATGAGCCGGAGGTGCTCGGCGTCGAGCAGGTTCGGGTGGCTGTTGCAGCTCCAGGTGAAGCGGAAGCCCTCGGCGAGGAAGCGCTCGCAGAGCTCGACGACGCGCCGCCGGCTCACCGTGAAGAGATCGTCGTAGAAGAGGACGTGGCGCACCCCGAGCCGCTCGAGACGCCGGCACATCTCCACCACGTACTCGACGCCGTGGAAGCGCCCGCGCCGGCCCGACGTGGAGCGGTCGCAGAAGGTGCACGAGAAGGGGCAGCCGCGCGACGTCACCACGCTCGCCACCGGCGTGGCGCGGTAGTTGAAGACGTTCGGCTGGAACCGGAGCGGGAAGTCCGCCACCAGGTCCCACGCCGGCTCGGGCAGCCGATCGAGAGCCTCGCCGTCGAGATACTCGGCGCGCGGGTTGGCACGCACGCGCTCGCCGTCGCGCCAGACGAGGCCCGCGACGGCGCACGGATCGGCGCCCGCGATCAGCTCCGGGTACGAGCGCTCGCCCTCGCCGACCACGCCGTAGTCGAAGCCCGGGAACATGGCGAGCGTCGGCTCGGGCACGGCGCTCACGTGCGGGCCGCCGACGGTGACGACGACGCCCGGCACGAGCGCCTTCAGGCGCGCCGCGATGCGGGCCGCGTTGCGGATCGAGATGGTGGTGGCGGAGATGCCGACGTGGTCGGGGACCAGCGCCGCCACCTGCCGGGCCACCTGCTCGACCGGCGTCCCCGTGCGCTTCCCGTCCACGACGTGGACGCGGTGGCCCTGCTCGCGCGCGACCGCGGCCAGCGTGAGCGTGCCGATGCCGGGGATCTCCTCCTCGCCCTCGCGCACCCGGTCGCGCCGGCGGTCCCAGCACACGTAGGGCGGCTCGACGAAGACCACGGTCCGGGGCCGCATGGCGGGCGTATAGCGGAACCGGAGGCGGCGGGGAAGGAACGCTTGCAGTGTGCAGGCGGGGGCCGTTAACCGGGAGCCATGAGAGGCGCGAAGCGGAGCAGACGATGGCGCCGGATCCTGGTACGGCCCTGTCGAGCCACGGACGTGGAGCAAGTGCTCGAGCTCTGGCGGCGCGCCGCCGCCGAGCCG
>JBKPBB010000113.1:0-5843 GCA_046744245.1 Thermodesulfobacteriota bacterium | reverse complement strand
GCTGCTCGCCGCGGCGGGCGCTTGACACGGTCGGGGCGGGCTCGCTAGCCGGGCCCGGTGACCGGCGAGACGCGCGAGTTGGTGGCCGGTGCCATCGACATGCACTGCCACCACGGCCCCGACCCGCACCGGGCGCGCAGCGTGGACGCGGCCGGGGCGGTCGCCGAGGCCGAGGCGCTCGGCATGGCGGCGATCGTGCTCAAGAGCCACGCCTACCCGACCGGCCCGATCGCCGTCCTCATGCGGAAGACGTAGCATGGCGGCCGACCCGCTTCGCTTCGGCATCCTCGGCGCGGCGCGCATCGCACCGATGGCGCTCGTGCGGCCCGCCCGGCGCATGCCCGAGGCGACGGTCCTCGCCGTCGCCGCCCGCGACCCCGAGCGCGCGCGCCAGTTTGCCGCCCGCCACGGCATCCCGCGCGTGCATCCGTCGTACGACGCGCTGCTCGCCGACCCCGAGGTCGACGCGATCTACAACCCGCTTCCGAACTCGCTCCACGCGCCCTGGACCACCCGCGCGCTCGCGGCGGGGAAGCACGTCCTCTGCGAGAAGCCGTTCGCCGCGAACGCGGCGGAGGCGGAGGAGATGGCGCGCGCGGCGGAGCGCGCCGGGCGCGTGCTGGTGGAGGCGTTCCACTGGCGCTACCACCCGCTGTTCGCGCGCGTGCGCGCCATCCTCGACGCGGGCGAGATCGGCCAGGTCCGCCACCTGGAGGCGCACTTCTGCATCCCGCTTCCGCTCCCGAACGACATCCGCTACCGGAAGGACCTGGCCGGCGGCGCGCTCATGGACACCGGCTGCTACACGGTCTCGGTGCTCCGCCATCTGGCCGGCGCGGAACCCGCGGTCGAGAGCGCGCGCGGCTGGTGGACGCGCGGCGGCGTCGACCGCGCCATGGAGGCGAGCCTCCGCTTCCCCGACGGGCGGACGGCGCGGCTCACCTGCTCGCTCTTCTCCGCCTGGCTCCTGCGGACGCGCGCCACGGTCGAGGGCAGCGGCGGGCGCGTGAGCGTCTTCAACCCGATCGCGCCCCACATCTTCCACCGGCTGCGCGTGCTGACGCCGGCGGGGACGCGCAGCGAGCGCATCGCCGGCCCCTCGACCTACGAGTGTCAGCTGCGCGCGTTCGTCGCTGCCGTGCGCGACGGGGTGCCGGTGCCGACCGGGCCGGCGGACGCGATCGGGAACATGCGCGTCATCGACGCGATCTACGCCGCGGCCGGGCGGCGGGTGTAGCTACCGCGTCAGCAGCAGGCACCCTGCGATCGGCCCGCCGCCCGCCGCCACCACCGCCACCTCGCAGTCCTTCACCTGCCGCGCGGCACACTCGCCTCGCAGCTGGCGGATCGCCTCGGCGAGAAAGCCGAAGCCGTGGAGCCGGCCGCCGGAGAGCTGTCCGCCCCAGGTGTTGAGCGGCAGCGCGCCGCCAAGACGCACTCTGCCGCCTTCGACGAACGGCCCGCCCTCGCCGCGCTGGCAGAAGCCGAGGGCCTCGATCCAGGCGAGCGTGAGCCAGCTGAAGCCGTCGTAGAGCTGGATCGTGTCGACGTCGGCCGGCTTCAAGTCGGTGCGCGCCCAGAGCTGCGCGGCCGCGTCGCGCGCCGCCATGGTGGTCAGGTCCTCCCACTGGTCCCACACCGGGCGGCCGCGGATGGCGCTGCCGACCGCGTCGATGCGCACGGCGGGGTGGGGGAGGTCGCGCGCGGCGTCGGCGGAGGACACGACGACGGCGGTCGAGCCGTCGACCGGCACGTCGCAGTCGTAGAGGCCGAACGGCCAGGTGACCATGCGCGCCGCGAGGTAGTCGTCCATCGTGAGTGGCTCGCGGTAGACGGCGGCGGGGTTCAGCGCCGCGTGCGCGCGCGCGGTGAGCGCGATCTCGCCCAGGTGCTCGCGCCGGGTGCCGAACTCGTGCATGTGGCGCACGGCGTGCAGTGCCAGCCAGTTGGCCGCCGACATGGCGCCGAAGGGGATCACCCACTGCGCGAACCCCGACACGGTGCGCGCGCCGGCGCCGATGCCGAGCCGTCCCGTGCTGGCCGCGGCCGTCGCCTCGGTCACCGTGCGGTAGACGAGCGCGTGCCGGCAGAGGCCCGCCGCCACTGCGAGCGCCGCCAGCATCACGGGGGCGAGCTGCGCTGGCCCCTCGCCGCCCGAGCCGTGCCAGCCGAGCTGGAGGCCGAGGGCGTCCTGGACGTCGGGGGTGGCCGGTCCCGCGAAGCCCGGCGCGGCGGTGCCCATCGGTCCCGGGTAGCAGGCGAGGCCGTCGATGTCCCCGGTGGTGAGGCCCGCGTCGGCGATCGCGGCGAGCGCCGCTTCGCAGGTGAGGTCGAGGTCCGTGCGGAGGAGCCGCCGCCCGATCTGCGACTGCCCGACGCCGGAGAGGATGGCGCGCCGCTCGAGGTGCTGGTCGGCCCCGGGGTGGATGGCCGGCGCGACGGGTCGCGCGGCGCGCGGCGGCGGCGGAGGGCGGCTCGCCTCGGCATCCGGCTCGAAGAGCGGGAGCGCGATCTCGTCGCTCACGTCGCGGAAGGTCACCCGCACCGGCATGCCGATCGCGACCGCGTCGGGCGCGCAGCCGACCAGGTTGGTGGTGAGCCGGAGGTCCGCCTGCTCGACCAGCTCGACCAGGCCGATCGTGTAGGGGACCTCCATGCCGGGCATCCAGCGCTGATGGTTCACCGTGTAGCTGACCACGGTGGCGCGGCCGCTGACGGCCTCCCAGCCGACGTCGCGCGCGAGGCAGCGCGGGCAGACCGGCCGCGGCGGGTGAATGTACCAGCCACACGCCCTGCAGCGCGTGATCTCGAGGCGGCCCGCGCGGCCGGCGCGCCAGAAGCGCTCGCTCTCGGGCTCGAGCGCGGGCAGCGGCAAGCGGATCTCCATCTTCACCCCAGCATGATCATGCCGCCGTCGACCGCGATCGCCTGCCCGGTGATGAAGCGCGCGCCGTCACCGGCCAGGAAGACCATCACGGGCGCGAGGTCGCCCTCGGGATCGCCGAGGCGGCCGCCGAGCGGGATCACGTGCTGCATCGCCAGGTCGTGGATGGCACGCTCCTCGTCCGACATGCGCGCGCGATAGGCGTCGTACATGGGCGTCCAGATCGCCGGCACGACCGAGTTGACGGTGATGCCGTAGCGCGCCCACTCCTGCGCCACGCTGCGCGTCCAGGCCATGACCGCGCTCTTGGCCGCCGAGTAGTGCGCCGAGCCGCGCTGGCCGCGGATGCCCGCCCCCGAGCCGAAGTTGATGATGCGGCCGCCGCGCTCGCGCATGTGCCGGAAGGCGGCCTGGTTGGTGTAGAGCGTCCCCTTCACGTTGACCGCGAAGACCAGGTCCCACTCCGCGTCGGGGATGTCCTCGGCCGGCGTGCCGCGCTCGACGCCCGCCACGTTGGCGAGCACGTCGAGGCCGCCCATGGCCGCCGCCGCGCGCGCGAACACGTCGTCCACCTCCGCGCGACGCGAGATGTCACAGTGGTAGTAGGTCACGCTGGGGCCCGCCTCGGCGGCGACGCGCCGGCCGCCCTCGTCGTTCACGTCGAGCGCGCCGACGCGCGCCCCCTCGCGCGCGTAGGCCCGGACGGTCGCGGCGGCGATGCCGCTCGCGCCGCCGGTCACGATGATGCGCCGATCCCGCAGCAGCAGGCTCACAGGTAGCGCTTCCCGCGCACCGTCCCGTCGCCCGCGAGCTCGTACAGCAGCGGCACGCCGGTCGGGATCTCGAGCTCGAGCACCTGTTCGCGCGCGAGCCCGTCCAGGTGCATGACGAGGGCGCGCAGCGAGTTCCCGTGCGCGACCACGAGCACGTTCTTGCCGGCGCGCAGGTCGGGCAGGATGTGGCTCTCCCAATACGGCAGCACGCGCGCCGCGGTGTCGGCCAGGCTCTCGCCCCCCGGCGGCCGGACGTCGTAGCTCCGCCGCCAGAGCTTCACCTGCGCGGCGCCGAAGCGCTCGGCGGCCTCGGCCTTGTTCTTCCCCTGGAGCTCGCCGTACATGCGCTCGTTGAGGGCCGCGTCGCGCTCGGTGGGCAGCGGACCGATGCCCGCGGTCTCGAGCGCCAGACGCGCGGTCTCCGTCGCACGCACGAGCACGGAGATGAAGAGCTTGTCGATGCGCCGGCCGCGGAGCTTCTCTCCCGCAGCGCGCGCCTCGGCCTCGCCGCGGGGCGAGAGCGGCACGTCGATCCAGCCGGTGAAGCGGTTCTCCAGGTTCCACTGCGACTGGCCGTGGCGCAGCAGGAGCAGATCCGGCATGGCGCGGCTATAGCGCGTGGCTCGCCGGCGCGCCAACCGTCATCTGGGTTTGCGCGTCGTCCGGCCGGCTGGTAGGCTGAATGATCCTTCCCGAAAGGCGCCCCCCCAAACATGGCGATCGTGATCTTCTTCACCGCGCATTGGATCATCTCGGCCTTCTTCCAGTCATTCTTCCACCACCGCTACGCCTCGCACCGCATGTTCACCATGACGCCGCGCACCGAGCGGACGTTCCACCTCCTCACCTACCTGGTGCAGGGCTCCTCGTACCTCTCGCCGCGCGCCTACGCGATCCTCCACCGCGAGCACCACGCCTACAGCGACACGGAGCGGGACCCGCACGCCCCGGGCTTCTTCGCCAACGTGCTCAGCATGATGTGGACGACCGCCGTGCGCTACAACGCGCACCTGCTGGGGACGTCGTCCCCCGAGCCGCGCTTCCTCGGCAACTATCCCGACTGGCCCTGGCTCGACCGCGTCGGCTCGACCTGGGTGGCGCGCGCCGCCTGGGGCACGACCTACGCGCTCGTCTACCTCTGGCTCGCGACGGCGTGGTGGCAGTTCCTGCTCCTTCCCGTCCACTGGGTGCTCGGACCGGTACACGGCGCGATCGTCAACTGGTGCGGCCACCGCTACGGCTATCGCAACTTCCGGACCAACGACGCCTCGCGGAACTTCCTGCCCTTCGACTTCCTCACCCTGGGCGAGCTCTTCCAGAACAACCACCACCGCGCCGCGAGCCGCCTCAACTTCGCCTGGCGCCGCTTCGAGTTCGACCCGACCTACGCGGTGACGCGCCTCCTCGCCTGGCTGCGCGTCATCGATGTCCGCCCGGGCGCGCACGCGAGCCCCGCGTAGCCACAGCACACTAGCGCGGGTCGATCAGCACGCCGGGGTTCAGGACGCCCGCCGGGTCGAGCGCCGCCTTGGCGGCGGCGAGTGCGGCGGCGAAGCCCGCGGGACGCTCCCGGTCGTACCAGGGCCGGTGGTGGCGGCCGACGGCGTGGTGGTGCGTGATCGTGCCGCCGAGCCGCAGGATGGCGTCGGAGGCGGCCTGCTTGATGGCCGCCCATTGCTCGAGCTCGGCGCCGCGCCGCCCGGGCGCGATCACCGTGTAGTAGGGCGCCGGGCCGTCGGGGTAGACGTGTGTGAAGCGGCACGTCAGCTGGCCGCCGCCGCACACCAGGCGGAGCGCCTCCTCGGTCGCCGCGGTCACGCCCTCGTGAAAGGCCGGGAAGCGATCCCAGGTGACGGCGGTCTCGAAGGTCTCGCTGATCATGCCCATGGCGACCAGCGCGTCGCGCAGATAGGGCGCGTCGAGGAACGACTTCCGCCACGCGCCGGCGGCGCCGTCGCGCGCGCCCTCCTCGGCCTTCCTCGTGCGGCCGGCGTCGGGGGGCACGCGGCCGCCGTGCGCGGCGGCGAGCGCGAGGGCGCGCGCCATCCACGCGTCGAGCTCGTGGTCGGCGGACTCGAAGGCGATCAGCAGGACGGCCTCCTCGCCCGCGCCGGCCCCCGCGGTGGCGGCCTCGCCCGGGTCGAGGAGGCGGCAGTTGGCCGGGTAGAGCCCGGCCTGCGCGAGCG
>JBKPBB010000452.1:0-6679 GCA_046744245.1 Thermodesulfobacteriota bacterium | reverse complement strand
TGCCGGAGATGAGCTCGCGACTTGAGACGACGCGCCGGCGGCGCGCCGCAGGCAGACGGTCCGGGGTCTCTAGGTTTGCCGCGCCGGCTCCGCCGGCCGCGGCACGGCCTACGCACGATCCACCGCCGCCACACCCTCGCGTCCGTTCCCGACCCGAGACAAGGTCTCGGGTCGCTAGTATACGCGGATGACCGTCACGCGCAGCCCGCGCGAGGTCCAGCCCACGTCGAAGCCCACCGCCATGCCCTCGCGCAGGCCGTCGACGCGCGGGATGGGGCCCAGGATCTGCACGAAGGGGAACTTGAAGTGATACTCGCGGCCGGACGCGTCGCTGACCAGTGTACCGCTCTCGCTGCCGTAGTACACGCGCTTGATGGTGCCGCGGTAGTACCAGTCGTGCGGAGCCGCCGGCTCGGGAGTGCCGCCGCCCTCTGCCGGCTCGTCCGTCATGCGGGCGGTGCGGTCGCCTTCGCCTCGGTGGCGATGGCGGCGAGGCGCTTCTCGCCGACGCGGTCGACGAAGGCCGGGAAGCTCTCGCCCGCCTGCCGCTCGCGCTCGTAGACCCGCGCGATGCCCGCGATCGCCGCCGCCGTGTCCTCCTCCGCGAAGCGCCCGAGCCGCTTGCCGATGCGCGCCTTCCCCTCGCCCACCGCGCCGCCCACCAGGATCGAGTAGAAGGGGCGCTCGCCGCCGTCGGGCGTCTTGGCGAGGTGGCCGGTGAGCCCGATGTCGCCCACGTGGTGCTGGCCACAGGAGTTCGGGCAGCCGCTGATCTTCACCGTGAAGGGGCCGAGGCGCTCGGCGAAGCCGTTCCGCGACTCGGGATGCGCGCCGAGGTGGGCGTGGATGCGCTCGGCCATCCCCATCGAGCGCGTGATGGCGAGCGAGCAGTAGTCCATGCCGGGGCAGGAGACGACGTCGTTGATGGAGGAGACGTCGGGGTTGGCAAGCTCGATCGCGACCAGCTCCGCGTGCAACGCCGGGAGCGCGGCCTCCGGGATCCACTGGAAGACGAGGTTCTGATCGTTCGTGGTGCGGATCGTCCCGTTGCCGTGCTCGCGCGCCAGGCGCGCGACCGCCCGCATCTGGTCCGCGGTGATGTCACCGAGCGGGACCTGCACCACCACGGCGCGGTAGCCGGGCTGCTTCTGCGCCCGCGTGTTGGTCCGCTGCCAGTGCGCGAACTCCGGCAGCGGCTGGGCGGGCGGGCGGCGCACGTCCGGGGGCGGCGGGACGCGGTAGGCGGCAACCGCCTCGCGCACCTGCCGACGCAGCTCCGCGCCGCGCTCGGCGGCGACCCGCTCCGCCTCGCCCTCGACCGCGGCGCGGAACTTCTCCAGGCCCATCCGCTGCACCAGGTACTTCATGCGGGCCCGGCTCCGGTTCTTGCGCTCGCCGAAGCGGTGCTGGATGCGGACGATCGCCTCGCACCAGACGAGCACGTCCTCGGCCGGCACGAAGTCGCGCATCGGCTTGGCGAGGAACGGCTGGGCGCCGAGCCCGCCGCCCGCGTGCAGCGAGAAGCCGCGCGCGCCGTCGCGCGCCTTCGCATAGAGACCGACGTCGTTGACCGGCGCCTGCGCGCAGTCGTGCTCGCAGCCCTCGATCGCGATCTTGAACTTGCGCGGCAGGGTCAGGTTGAGCGGGTTGAAGAGGAAGTACTCGTGGAGCGCGATGCAGTAAGGCGAGACGTCGAAGGGCTCGCTGGGCGCCGTTCCCGCGAACGGGCAGGCGGTCACGTTGCGCACGCTGTCGGCGCACGCGCCGCGCGTCGTGATGCCGGCCGCGAGGAGCCGCTCGTAGAGGTCGATGATGCCCTCGATCGGGACCCAGTGGATCTGGATGTCCTGGCGCGTCGTCACGTGGCCGATGCCGCGCCCGTAGCGGTCGGCGACCTCGGCCATGGCCTCCATCTGATCGGCCGTGAGCATGCCGCCCGCGATCTTGATGCGCTGCATGTGGCTCGTGTGGTCGAGCTGGTAGTAGAGGCCGTAGGAGAGGCGGATCGGGCGCCACTCGTCCGGGGTGAGCTCACCGCGGACGAAGCGCTCGGTCCGGCCGGCGTGCAGCGCCAGGGCGGCGCGATGCTGGGCTTCGGTGGGACGCATCAAACCAATGATTATGGGCGTCCGCTCTCGGCGAAGTCAACGTCGGTCCGCCGCCGACGCCGTCTTCGCGCCACTACCCGGCCGCTGGCTGCCCCAACGTGCCGAGCGTGTGGTAGCTCATGCCCGCCAAGGGTGGGCAGTCCGCGGCAAGGCCCGCGAACACGGCCTCCGCGCTGTCGAAGCGAGGCTCCGCGCCGAGCGCCGCGTGCAGCGCACCGCGCGCCTCCCACCCCGGCCGCGCCTCGCCCGGCGGCTTCACCGCCGGCCAAAAGCGCTGCACGCGCCCGGCGTGGTTCGTGAACGTGCCGTCGCTCTCGGCGTAGGTACCGATGGGGAGCACGACGTTGGCGTACTCGGCCGTCGCGCGGAAGTCGGTGTCGAGCACGACCAGGTACGGCACGCGCTCGAGCGCGGCGCGCACCGCGGCCGCGTCGCGCCAGGCGACGAGATCGGCGCGGTGGAGCACGAGCGTGCGGAGCGTACCCTCTCCCGCCGCGGCCACCAGCTCGCCGACCGCGCCGTCCGGTGCCAGGCCCTGGAGGCGGAGGCCCTGCGTGTTCGGGTTCTTGTCGGCCTTCACGAGGAAGTCGTCGTGGAAGGCGCCGGGCGGCGACCACGAGATGCCGGCGACCCGGGCGTTCACGGCCGCGCCGATGCGGCGGAGCAGGTAGACCTCCTCGTTCGGCGCGTGCGCCGAGACGACGATACCGGCCCCGCCCTCGCGGAGCCGCGCCGCCACCGCCCCGAGCGCGCTCTCCCACGTCGCCGGCGCGAACTCCTCCGCGCTGCGCACGAGCGGCTGCGTGAGCCGGCCCTCGCCCTGGAGGTCGCGGTAGCTCATCCGCCCCGCGTCGCACATCCAGTACTGGTTCACGGCGTCGTTCTCGCGCGGCTGGAAGCGGAATATCGTTCCCTCGCGATGGTAGATCTCGATGTTGCAGCCGTTGGCGCACGCCCCGCACACGGACGCGCTGCGCTCGAGGTACCAGACGCGGGCGCGAAACCGAAAATCACGATTGGTCAGTGCGCCGACGGGGCAGATGTCGACGACGTTCGCCGAGTACGGGTTGTCGAGGGTCCGCCCCGGGGCGAGGTCCAGATCGACGTGGTCGCCGCGCTGGTAGAAGGCGAGCTCGCTCGTGTGCGTCACCTCGTCCAGGAAGCGGACGCAGCGCGAGCACAGCACGCAGCGCTCCTGGTCGAGGATGACGAGCGGACCGATCGGCTTCGCCTTCCGCTTGCGCACCTTGGCCGGCAGGGGCACGCGGCTCCGCTGCCGGTCGTAGTCCATGTAGTACTCTTGCAACTTGCACTCGCCCGCCTGGTCGCACACCGGGCAGTCGATCGGGTGGTTGATCAGGAGGAACTCGAGGACCGCGCGCTGCGCCGTCCTGGTCTTCTCGCTCGTGGTGTGCACCACCATGCCGTCCGTCACGCGCGTGTTGCACGCGATCTGGAGCTTCGGCATCTTCTCGATCTCGACCAGGCACATGCGGCAGTTGCCGGCGATGGAGAGGCCGGGGTGCCAGCAGTAGTGCGGGATCTCGATGCCGAGGCGCTCGGCGGCGCGAATGACGGTGGTGCCGTCCTCGACCGCGACCCGCCGGCCGTCGATCTCAACCGTGGGCACGCGCAGGCTCCTCCGCGCGCAGCGGGCAGCGGCCGAGCGCGGCGTGCTGCTCGAACTCGGCGCGGTACTTGGTGACGAAGGCGCGCGCCGGCATGGCGGCGGCGTCGGAGAGGGCGCAGATGGTGGTGCCCAGCATGTTGCCGGCGATGTTCAGGAGGAGGTCGACGTCGCGCGGCGAGGCCTGGCCCTCCTCGAGGCCGACGAGCACGCGGTGGAGCCATCCCGTGCCCTCGCGGCAAGGCGTGCACTGCCCGCACGACTCGTGGTGGAAGAAGCGCTCGAGGACCATGAGCGCCCACACCATGCAGACGCTGTCGTCCATCACCATGATGCCGGCCGAGCCCAGGAACGAGCCCGCCTTCTGGACGGAGTCCATGTCCATCGGCACGTCGATCTCCTCGGGCGTGAAGACCGGCATCGAGGCGCCGCCCGGGATGACGCCCTTCAGCTTCCGTCCTCCCGGGATGCCGCCGGCGTGCGTATAGATGATCTCGCGGAGCGGCGTGCCCATCGGCAGCTCGTAGGTGCCCGGGCGGACGACGTGGCCCGAAACGCAGAAGAGCTTCGGCCCGGGGCTCTTCTCCGGGCCGATCGAGCGGAACCAGTCCGCGCCGCGCAGCACGATGTGCGGCACGCAGGCGAGCGTCTCGACGTTGTTGACGATGGTCGGGCAGCCGAAGAGCCCGTAGATGGCCGGAAAGGGCGGCTTGATGCGCGGGTAGGCGCGCTTGCCCTCGAGCGACTCGATGAGACCCGTCTCCTCGCCGCAGATGTAGGCGCCCGCGCCGCGGTGCACCCACACGTCGAGGTCGAAGCCGGTGCCGAGGATGTTCCTCCCGAGGAGACCCTTCGCGCGCGCCTGGGTGATCGCCTCCTCCAGCACGCGCGCGCCGCGTGCGAACTCGCCGCGGATGTAGATGTAGGCGGTGTGGCAGCGGATCGCGTACGAGGAGATGATGATGCCCTCGAGGAGCTGGTGGGGGTCGTCCTCGATGATCTCGCGGTCCTTGAAGGTGCCCGGCTCGCTCTCGTCGGCGTTGACGGCGAGATAGACGGGCTTCTCGCTCTGCTTGGGCAGGAAGCTCCACTTCATGCCGGTCGGGAAGCCGGCGCCGCCCCGCCCGCGGAGGTTCGACGCCTTCACCATCTCGACCAGCTGCTCGGGCTTGCAGGTCGTGAGCGCCTTGCGCGTGGCCGCGTAGCCACCGTGCTGGAGGTACACGTCCAGCTGGCGGAGATCCGGGATGTCCCGGCAGCGGAGGAGCAGGTGCTCGGGCACTAGCGCGCGGCCGTCTCTGCGGGGACGGGCGTCTGCTTCGAGCGCTGGATCTTCCGCTGCAGCGCCATGAGCCCGTCGAGCACGCCCTCGGGCCGCGGCGGGCAGCCGGGGACGTAGATGTCGACGGGGATGATCAGGTCGATGCCCGCAAGCGTCGTGTAGTTGTCGTAGAAACCGCCCGTCGAGGCGCAGGCGCCGAACGCCATCACCCACTTGGGCTCGGCCATCTGCTCGTAGACGCGCTTGAGAATCGGCGCCTGCCGCATCGTCACCGTGCCGATCACCATCATGAGATCGGCCTGGCGCGGCGAGAAGCGCGGCAGGAGCGCGCCGAAGCGGTCGATGTCGTAGGGCGCCATCGAGAGCGACATGTACTCCATCGCGCAGCACGCGGTCGCGAAGGGGTACGGGAAGATCGAGTACTTGCGCGCCCAGCCGATCGCCCTGTCGAGCTGCGTCAGCACGACGGCGTCGCCGAGGAGCGCCTCCTCGCCGGAGGTGGCGAGGCGCGGCTTCGGTGGGAGGATGGGCTTGGCCACTTCGAGGTTCGTCTATCCGGTGACCTCCGGCCTGTCAAAGCCGGTTGCATTCGGCGGGGGCGCGGGCTAGCGGGGCGCGGGCCATGGACGCCTTCACGCGCTGGGTCCACCTGCTGGCGGTCGCCGTGTACCTCGGCGCCACGCTCGCCGTCGCGCTCGTCTTCCTGCCCGCGATGGAGGCGGTGGGGGATCCGGCGCTCCAGCGGCGGCTGCTCGCGCGCGGTCTCAGACCCTACAACGTGCTTTCGGTCGGCGCGCTCGGCGTGCTCGTGATCTCGGGGGCGTCCGGGTTGACGGACATGAAGGCGATGATGGGGCCGGCGTTCGGGCAGCTCGTCTGGCGGCTGGTCGGCAAGCTCTCGCTGACCTTCGTGCTGATCAACGTCGCGACGTACTTCTCGTTCGGCCTCGCGCACCGGCTGGTGCGCGCGGAGCTGGGGCAACTGCCGGTCGAGCCGGAGACGCAGGCGGGGATGATCCGGCGCATGCGCGGGACGGCGTGGGTCGGCGTCGCGCTCGCCGCGTGGACGGTGTGGGTCGGCGTCGAGTTGGGGCGCTGACCGGTCAGCGGACGCTGCGCAGTCGGTCCACAATCTGGGTCGTGGCCGAGTTCATGGCCGCGCGGTTGGCCTGCCCCAGCGCGCTCGCCGCGAACGCGTTGCTCGCCTTGCCGACGCCGAAGAGCGAGAACCCGCTCGCCGCCGACTCGCTCGTGAAGCTGCCGTTCGCCACCACGCTGCCGAGCAGCCGGCCGCTGCCGGGGCTGACGATCGTGAGATCCATCGCCACGGAGCCCGTGCGCCGCGCCTTGGTGTTCTCGAACGTCGGGTTGGCGACGGCGACGCCCGCCCCGGTGGCGGCGGCGGGAGTGTTGCCCGCGATCGCGCCGGCGATGCCGAGCGCGGCCCCCAACGCGCCGAACGAGCCTCCCGTGCTGGAGCCCGTCGCCTCGGCCACCTCGTTGAACTCGGTGACCGAGCCCCGGATCACGAACGGCCCCACCTCGCGCTGGCTCTTCTTCACCAGGTTGGCCGGTCTGTTCTTGTTCTCGAGGTAGTAGTCGTAGTCGATGATGCGCACGTTGCCGGCGTTGCTGAGGGCGGTGACGAGCTGCGAGGCGATC
>JBKPBB010000138.1:0-6981 GCA_046744245.1 Thermodesulfobacteriota bacterium | reverse complement strand
AGGTGGCGGCCGGCTTCGAGTACCGCATCCCGAACGCGGCGGCGCGCGCGCTGGCCGAGCGGGCGGCCGCCCTCGAGGCGGACAACGCGCGCTTGAAGCGCGCCGCGGGGGACGAGAGGGCGGCGTCCGAGCGCCTCGCGCGCGCCGCCGAGGATGCTCGCGCGGAGAAGGCGCTTGCCGAGTCCAGGGCGACCAGGCTCGCGGGTCTCGAGCGCCTGTGGCCGTGGGCGAAGGCGGCCCTCACCCTCCTGCTCGCCGCTGCGGCCGGCGCCCTCTACACCACGGTGGCGGCCCTGCGTCGGCGCACCGAGGCCGAGGGCTACGCGCGCAGCCTGGCCAACGACCTCGAGGAGAAGCGCAAGACCACCCTCGCCGAGCGCCAGGAGAGCGCCCGGCACATTCTCGACCTCGAGCAACGCATCCGCACCCTCGAGGCCAAGCTCGGCCCCAGGGCAGTCATGGGCGGCCGGAGCGGGAGCTAGACTCGAACGCCCGAGGTGCCGGCGGGCCCCCGCCCGCACACCCCGACGCTCGACCGAAAGCTCGGCTCCCTATCCCGCCCAACCCCACTTCTCTTTGTTCGCCTGCACCTGCTCCGCCGTCGGGTGCTCGATCTTGTTGTGCTGGGCGACCTTGAACTCGCCCATGTGCTCCATGATTTTGTAGTTGAGGGGGGTGTCGTCCTTGAACACCTCCGGCACCGCCACCTCCTCGAAGATCGCGTTCCACGGGCACTCGGGCTCGCAGGCGCCGCAGTCGATGCACTCGTCGGGGTGGATGTAGAGCTGATTCGGCCACTCCTCGCGGTCGGAGCCCGTGTACTCGTAGATGCAGTCGACGGGGCAGACCGCGACGCAGCCGGTGTCCAGGCAATCACGGCAGAGGCGCGTGATGATGTAGGCCATGCCTTCTCCTCGTCACCGAAGCGGCGCGACGTC
The DNA here is from genome assembly GCA_046744245.1 of Thermodesulfobacteriota bacterium. Lineage (GTDB taxonomy): Bacteria > Desulfobacterota > Binatia > DP-6 > DP-6 > DP-6. The sequence continues at coordinate 6,043 of JBKPBB010000138.1, read as the reverse complement.
GCCTGTTCCTAGCGCCCGCCCCTCGCCTTTGCAACTACAGTCGGGATTTGCGGTTTTCCTTGACAAGCACCCCGGCGTCGTGCACACAGCACATGTCCGGCAACGCTCGAAAGCCCACGCGAAGCTGCGGTCGGGGAGGCGGGGGATGATCAGCTTGCGGATGGTTGGGACCGAGGTTTCGGCGCTGGGAGCCGCGGCGCTGTCGATACCGCTTCGCTTCGTCGTCGACCGGCATCGCTTCGATCCGAGCTCGCCGTACCCGACGCCGGTCGTGCTGGTGCACGGCCTGTTCGGCGACCCGACGAACTTCCTCCTCCTGCGGCGCTACCTCGCGGCGCGCGGCATACGCAATTTCACCGCCTTCTCGTATCCGCCGCGTCTCGACTACCAGCGCCTCGCCACCCGGCTGGGCGACCTGGTCGATGCGATCTGCCTCGCCACCGGCGCCCCGGAGGTCGACCTGGTCGGCCACAGCCTGGGCGGGCTCATCGCCCGCTACCTGGTCGAGATGCCGCGCGCGAGCCGAGTGCGCCGCCTGGTGACGCTCGGGGCGCCCTACTTCGCGACCTCGCTGCCGCCCGAGGAGCTCGCCATCTTCGCCGCCGCCGATCCCTTCATCCCGCCGCCGCACCCGGTCTATGGCCCGCACAGCGCGCCGTGCCACCGCGGCGGGCGAGTGGTGGTCGTGCCCGAGTGCGGGCACTGGGGTCTCCTCATCCACCCCGCGGTGCTGCGCGAGGCCGCGGGCTTCCTCGCCTTCCCGGGCGCCACGCCCCAGCTCGCCGAAGCACCCCTGGCGCTCGGCGCCGCTTCCTAGCCCCGGCCGTCGCCAGATCGCGTTTGACGCACCCCGCCCGGCGGGAATATGCGTTTGGCCAAGGGTCGATGCCGGTCTCCTTCCCATCGCTCGCGTTCTTCCAGGCCCTTCAGCGCGAGATGCGCGCCGAGCGCGAGCGCTTCTCGCGCCTCGGCTTCTTCGACACCACTTTCGGCGTCCGCATCCTGCCGGACGGCGGCGGCGCCCCGGCAGAGTTCAGCCTCGCCTTCGAGGTGTTCGACTGCGTGCGCGTCGGCGATGGCCTCGCGAATCTCGAGACCGACTTCGTGGTCGAGGGCCGCTTCGGCGCCTGGCGCGAGATGCTCGACGCGATCCACGAGCTCGGCGCCGCCGACACCGCGCACAGCCTGAACACCCTCACCCACTTCGGCGAGGCGCTCCAGGTGCGCTACGACGACCCCGACGGCCACGACAAGATGTACCGCTTCGCGGAGAGCATCCAGGAGTTCTTCGACCTCTCCGCGCGCGTCGACTTCGTCTACCCCGACGGCTCCCGCCCGCCCGCGCGGCGGGAGGCGCTACGGAGGAGCGGCACATGAGTTATCTCAGCACGACCGACTTCGCCGAGGACCGGGCCTTCGTGGAACGCTTCCGGCGCACCATGAAGGGAGACCTCGAGCTCTCGTGGATGGACGAGCCGCGCGAGCGCGTGCGCTGCCGGCCGCAGAACGAGCGGCGCGGGCTCACCTTCCGCGACCTCGACATGGGCACGTACGGCTTCACCGAGATGCCCGAGCTGATCCGCCAGAACCGGAGCTTCGCCCCGCGCGGCGCAGCCCAGCCCCCCGGGCTCCCCGACCTGCAGGCCGAGGTCAACCGCAAGAGCGAGGTGTGGGCATACAACATCGAGGGTTACTACGAGGAGGCGATGACCCGGCAGTGGAACGCCACCACGGACATCCCGTGGGCGGAGCTGCAGGAGACCGAGCTGCCGGAAGAAATCGGCAAGGCCTACGCCCAGCTCCTCACCTTCCTGACCGAGGTCGAGATGATCGCGACCGACGTCCCCGCCAAGTGGATGGGGCGTCTCAACGCCGACTTCTTCGAGGTGAAGAACTTCATCGCCACCCAGGCGATGGACGAGGCGCGCCACGCCGAGATCTTCCGCAAGCGCGCCCTCTCGACCGGCTGGGGCCTCATGCGCGCGAGCGCGCACAACGAGTTCAATCTCAAGTTCCTGCGCGACGCCGACAGCTTCGCCGAAGCCTCGCTCGCCCTCCACCTCCAGGCCGAGGGCATGGTGCTGACCCTCTTCCGCTTCAGCGAGTACATTTCGCCGACCGAGGGCGACAAGAAGCTCTTCCGCCTGGTCATGCAGGACGAGGCCCGGCACGTCGGCTACGGGATGCAGCATCTCAAGTGGGTGCTCGACCACTTCCCCGAGAGGCGCGAGCTGATTCACCGCCACCTCGACGAGGCCGAGAACTTCGTCTTCGGCGCCGGCTACGCCACCGAGGTGATGGAACCGTTCATCATCCTCTCCGGCAAGGGGCTGAAGAAGGAGAACGTCGCCGAGGGCGTGCGCATCACGCTCGCCTTCCAGATGAAGCAGACCGAGGAGTACTTCGAGCGCCTCTCCAAGTGCGGCCTCCCGGAGCGGCGCGAGCGCTCGCGTCTGTGGAAGATGTTCGAGCTGCAGAAGCAGCAGATGGGCCTCCCCGCCTAGGGGGAGGCCGACCGCGAGAGCGGTCATGCCGGCCGACGGGGTCCGGGGGCATCGGAAGCGCGCAGCCCGCGAAGCGGGCGAGCACTGGACGGGCCCCCGGGAGAGTTAATTGAATGGCTTACTACGCCGAGAAGGACTTCTTCGAGGATGACGAGCTCATCCAGCTCGTGACCTCCATCCTCGAGGGCAACCTGACCCTCGACTGGTACCGCGTCGACACCCCGCGCGTCCGCGCCCGGCCGGCCGATCCCGGGCGCGGGCTCACCTACGAGGACTGCAACCTCGGCCCGTACGGCTACGACGTCATCCCCGAGTTCCTGCGCGATCGCTACAGCATGGCGTCGCGCGGGAGCGCGCTGGTCGCGAAGCTGCCGGACCTGGGCTACACCGTCAACCGCCGCAGCGACGTGTGGGCCGACAACGTGGCCGGCCTCTACGAGGAGGCCAAGGCGCGGCGCTGGGCGCCGGCGGTCGACATCCCGTGGGGCGAGCTCGACCTGGCCGGGGACCCGCTCCGCGAGGCAGCGATGGCGCAGGCCTGCACCCTCCTCGAGGAAGTCGCGCTGGTCGCCATGGAGGTGCCGTCGCGCTGGGTGTTCTCGATCAACCAGGAGTTCCTGGAGCTGAAGAGTTTCCTCTGCGCGCAGATGATCGACGAGGCGCGCCACGTGGAGGCGTGCCGCAAGCGCGCGCTGGCGAGCGGCCAGGGCCTGGGGCGCGCCAGCGTGTCGGCGGAGCAGGCGCTCAAGGAGCTCCTCTCCGCCGAGACCTACCCGGAGGCCTCGCTGGGGACGAACCTGCTGCTCGGGAGCTTCGTCCTCGCCATGTACCGCGCGCTCGCGGCCGTCTCCAGGGCGCGCGCCGATCGCCTCCTCGGCACCCTCTCGATGCAGGACGTGGCCCGCTCGGTCGCCTACGGCGTCGCGCACATGCGCTACCACCTCGTCCATCAGCCCGGAAGGGCCGTCGCGCTCGCCGACTACCTCGACCGGAGCGAGCACACCGTGCTCGGCATCGCCGCGAGCCCCGAGTTCCTGGAGCCGCTCGTCGTGCTCGCTGCCGGCTCGCGCGAGCCCGGCGCGCTCGCCCGCGGCGCTGCCTTCGCACGGCGCTGGTTCACCGACGCGCTCGAGGAGTACCTCGCGCGCTGCGGCGCCGCCGGGCTCGGCGACCGTCGCGAGCGGAGCCGGCTCCCGCGCCTCGCCGCCTCGCTCGCCGCCTGAGCCGCTCCCATGGGGCGGCTCGCCGTCGGCCTGATCGGCACCGGCAAGCACGGGCAGCGCTACGCGCGTCACATCCGCGCCGACGTGCCCGAGCTCACGCTCGCCGCCCTCTCCCGCCGGGACCCGGCCAGGGGCCGCGAGCAGGCTCGCGCCCTCGGCTGTCGCTTCCACGACGACTGGGCAGCGCTGGTCGCCGACCCCGCCGTCGAGGCGGTGATCGCGGTCGTCCCACCCACGCTGCATCCCGCGCTCGCCGCGGCCGTCGCCGCGGCGCGCAAGCCGTTCCTCGTCGAGAAGCCGCTCGCGCCGACGGCCGCCGCGGCGCGCGAGATGGTGCGTGTGCTGAGCGCCGCGGGGGTGCCCGTCTTGATGGCGCACACGCTGCGCTGGAACGCGGTGGTGCGCGCCATCCGGGAGCGGCTCCCGTCTCTGGGCCCGTTGCGTGCGCTCTACCTGAACCAGCGCTTCGAGCGCTCGTCGCTCGCCTGGCTCGATGACCCCGGAACCGGCGGGGGCGGCATCATTCTCCACACCGGCGTACACAGCTTCGACCTGGTGCGCTGGCTCACGGGACACGAGGTGGCGCGGGTGTGGTGTCGGGTGGCGCGCGTGGACACCGCCAGGACCGAGGACAACTTCGTGGCCCTGCTGGAGCTCGAGGGGAGCGATGCGCTCGTCACGGTGAACGCCTCGCGTTCGACCGCGAGCCGTTCTGGCCTGATCGATGTGGCGGCCGCCGGAGGTCAGCTCGTCGGCGATCACGCCCTCGGCTTCGCCTACGGCGTTCGCGGCCTCGAGCGCACCCCGCTCCCGCTCGCGGAGCCGGTGCCGACCGTGCGCGAGGTGCTGCGCGCCTTCGTCCGCCTCGTTCTCCACGGCGAGCCACCCCCGGTCACCCTCGAGGACGGCGCGCGCGCGGTGGCGATCGCGGCGGCGTGCCTCCGCTCCGCAGAGACCGAGGAGCGGGTGGGAGTGGAGGCGGTCTGACCCCGGTGCGGGGCGCATCGACTCGGTGGCGCCCCGCAAGCCGCGGGGGCGGAAGCCTCGACGGCTGCCCCTCTTGACACCGCCGGCGGGTCTCGGTAACTGAATCAATGTTCAGTCATGAAGAGATCCTCAACGACGGCCGTCGCGTTGCCCAACCGCTTCGAGCGCCGGCGCGAGCGCACGCGCCAGGAGCTGCTCGCCGCCGCCACCCGGGTGCTGGCCGAGAAGGGTCTGCACGAGACCAAGGTCACCGACATCGCGGCCGCCGCCGACGTCGGCGTCGGCACCTTCTACCTCCACTTCCCCGACAAGGAGACCCTCTTCGACGCGGTCGTCGAGGAGACGGTCCATCGGCTGAAGGCAACGGTCGACGCCGCGCGCGAGCGGGCCCGGTCGCCGCTCGAGAAGGTGGTCGCCGCCAACCGCGCCTTCTTCCGCTTCGCGCGCGACAACCGCGAGGTCTTCAAGATCGTCTTCGGGCACGCCGCGGCCTACAACGATCTCATCCGCCGCGCCCAGGCCCTCTTCATCGCCGACATCGAGAAAGAGATCCGCGAGGGGATCGCGAGCGGCGCCTTCGCCCCGCTGCCGCCGGCGCTGGTGGCGCAGGCGGTGGTCGGCATGTCGACGCAGGTGATCTCCTGGTGGACCGAGCACGAGTCCGTCCCGATCGAGACGCTGATCGAAACCACCACCACGCTGGCGCTGCACGGGATCACGCCCGGCGCCGCCGCGAAAGGAGCACGCCATGGCTGAAGCCGCCGTCCGTCCGACCCCCGAGCTGGACGACACCGTCGAGCGCCTGCCGACCAGCTTCGACCTCTGCTACACGTGGAACTACGAGACGCTCCGCCAGGAGCTGCGCAACCTCTACGAGAAGGCGAAGCGCGACCAGTGGAACGCGACCGACCAGCTCCCCTGGTCGACCAGCGTGGACCCCGAGGCTGAGATCGTCCCCGACTTCCAGATCCCGGTCTACGACACGCACATCTGGCAGAAGATGACCCCGGCGGAGATCCGCAAGCTCCGCCGCGAGTCCCTCTCCTGGACGCTCTCGCAGTTCATGCACGGTGAGCAGGGGGCGCTGCTCGCCACCGCGCAGATCACGACCGCCACCCCCTGGATCGAGTCCAAGTTCTACGCCGCGAGCCAGGTGATGGACGAGGCGCGCCACGTCGAGGTCTACTCGCGCTATCTGCGCGAGAAGCTCTCCGGCGCCTACCCGATCAACCGGCACCTGAAGACGCTGCTCGACCAGATCCTGACCGACTCGCGCTGGGACATGAAGTACCTCGGCATGCAGATCATGGTCGAGGGGCTCGCCATGGC
>JBKPBB010000012.1:0-7352 GCA_046744245.1 Thermodesulfobacteriota bacterium | reverse complement strand
CCCATCACGCGCGGCAGCGGCTCGATCTTGGACGCGCACGGCGTGCCGCAGCGCTGGCAGACGTACTCGTGCTTCTCGCCGTCGAGCAGCACGAGGAGGAGGCGCTTGCGGACCGGCATCGCCTGGCGGCAGCGGGGGCAGTGGAGCAGGCTCGCCTCGAGCGAGCCGTAGCCCTCGGGCGCGCGCGGGCGGCGCGGGGGGCGGCCACCGAGCATGCGGGGATGGTTAGCCCGGAACGCGGCCGGCCGCAACGCCGCGAACGTCCGACGGCACTGGCTCTGCCCCAGCACTCGGCCGATCGACGCCACACCCACCCGAGGTTGCCCGCGCGCCCCCGCGCCGCTATGAATCGCCTCCGCCCTTCCATGCCGACCGTCTACGTCGAGACCTACGGCTGCCAGATGAACGTGGCCGACACGGAGCTGATGCTCGGGCACCTCGCCGCCCACGGCTACACGCGCACCGAGGCCGCCGAGGCCGCCGACGTGATCCTGCTCAACACGTGCGCCATCCGCGAGCACGCCGAGGCGCGCGTCCTCGGCCGCCTGGGCGAGCTGGCCCGCCACAAGCGCCGCCGGCCCGACGTGCGTCTCGGCGTCACCGGCTGCATGGCGCAGCATCTGCGCGAGAGGCTCGCCGAGCGCGCGCCCTGGGTCGACGTCCTGGTCGGACCCGACGGCTACCGCCGCCTGCCCGAGCTGCTCCGCGGCGGCGACGGCGACCCGCACGTAGCTCTCCGCCTCGACCCTTCCGAGACCTACGCCGACCTCCCCGTCGCGCGCGAGGGCGGCGTGCGCGCCTGGGTCACGGTGATGCGCGGCTGCGACCGCTTCTGCACCTTCTGCATCGTGCCCTACGTGCGCGGGCGCGAGCGGAGCCTCCCGGGCCCCGTGCTCGTCGCGCAGGTGCGAGCGCTCGCCGGGGCCGGCGTGCGCGAGGTCGTCTTCCTCGGGCAGACGGTGAACGCCTACCACGACGGGGCCTGGGACTTCGCGGAGCTCCTCCGCCGCGCGGCCGAGGTGCCGGGCATCCTCCGCATCCGCTTCACGTCGCCGCATCCCTCCGACATGAGCCCGCGCGTCATCGAGGCCATGGCGGAGTGCCCGCCGGTCGCGCCGCAGCTCCACCTGCCGGTGCAGTCGGGCTCCGATCGCGTGCTCGACCGCATGGGCCGCGAGTACACGGCGGCCGAGTACGAGGACCTGGTCGCCCGCCTGCGCGCGCGCGTGCCCGGCCTCGCGCTCTCGACCGACGTGATCGTCGGTTTCCCCGGCGAGGACGAGGACGACTTCGCCTCGACCGAGGCGCTGGTCCGCCGCGTGCGCTACGACTCGGCCTTCCTCTTCAAGTACTCGCCGCGCGAGGGCACGCGCGCCTGGAAATGGGGCGACACGGTGCCCGACGACGAGAAGGCGCGCCGCCTCCAGCGCCTGGTGGCGCTGCAGGAGGCGATCTCGGCGGAGATCAACCGGCGCCTGGTCGGTGGCGAGCTCGAGGTGCTGGTCGAAGGGCCGGCCCGTCGCACCGCGGGCTGGATGGCGGGCAAGTCGCCGCAGATGAAGACCGTCGTCTTCCCGGGCCCGGCCGCGCCCGGCGACCTCGTGCGCGTGCGGATCGAGGCGGCGACGTCGCACACGCTCACGGGAAGGCAGGTGGCAGCATGACCCAGGTGACCGAGGTCGCGCCCGACCTCTTCCGCATCTCGACCTTCGTCCCCGAGGCCGACCTCCAGTTCAACCAGTTCCTGGTCCGTGACGACGAGCCGCTCCTCTTCCACACCGGGCTCCGCAAGATGTTCCCGGTGGTGCGCGACGCGGTGGCCAAGGTCATCGACCCCGCGCGCGTCCGTTGGATCGGCTTCAGCCACTTCGAGGCCGACGAGTGCGGCGCGCTGAACGACTGGCTCGCGTGCGCCCCCCGGGCGCAGGCCGCGTGCGGCGTCGTGGGCGCCGTCGTCAGCGTGGACGACGTCGCCGACCGGCCGGCCCGCGCGCTCGCGGACGGCGAGGTCATCGCGACCGGGCGCTACCGCTGGCGCTACTGCCGCACGCCGCACGTGCCGCACGGCTGGGACGCGGGTCTCCTCTTCGAGGAGACCGAACGCACGCTCCTCTGCTCGGATCTCCTGCAGCAGAACGGCGAGGTCGAGCCGCTCACCACCGCCGACGTGATCGGGCGCTTTCGTGACGCGCTCCTCACCTACCAGGCGGGGGCGTTCGCGAACTACCTGCCCTACACGCCGATGACGCACGGCATCCTCGCGAACCTGGCGGCGCTCCAGCCGAAGACCCTCGCCACCATGCACGGCTCGACCTTCGTGGGCGACGGGGCGCGCGCGCTCGGCGACTGTGCGGCCGTCTTCCGCGAGGTCCTGGGCGGGGAGCGCCATGGAGCCGCGTGAGGTCACGCTCCACGGCCACCGGCTGAGCTACCGCGCGGGCGGCTCCGGCCCGGTCCTGGTCCTGATCCACGGCATCACGGCCAGCGCCGTCACCTGGGACGACGTGCTGCCCTGGCTCGCCGAGCGTCACACCGTGGTCGCCCCGGACCTGCTCGGCCACGGCCGCTCCGCCAAGCCCCGCGGCGACTACTCGCTCGGCGCGTACGCGAACGGCATCCGCGACCTGCTCGAGGTGCTCGGCCATCCGCGCGCCACCATCGTCGGGCACTCGCTCGGCGGCGGCATTGCGATGCAGCTCGCCTACCAGTACCCCGAGCGTTGCGAGCGCCTGGTGCTGGTCTCGAGCGGCGGCCTCGGGCGCGAGGTGCACGCGATGATCCGCGCGGCGGCCCTCCCCGGCTCGGAGTGGGTGTTGCCCCTCATCTGCACGCGCGGGCTGCTCGACGCCGTCGACGGGGTGGCGCGCTTCGTGGGGCGCGCCGGCCTCCGGGCTGCGCCCGACGTCGAGGAGATCTGGCGCGGCTACGCCTCGCTCGGCGACGCGGACTGCCGCCGCGCCTTCGTTCACACGCTGCGCACCATCATCGACCCGAGCGGCCAGCGCGTGAGCGCCACCGACCGGCTCTACCTCGCCGCCGAGGTGCCGACGATGATCGTATGGGGCGCGCAGGACGGAGTCATCCCGGTCACGCACGCGCACGCCGCGCACGCGGCGATCCCTGGGAGCCGGCTCGAGCTCTTCCCCGGCGCGGGCCACTTCCCGCATCGCTCGGACCCGCGGCGCTTCGTCGAGGTGCTGCGCGACTTCGTGCGTTCGACCGCGCCGGCGCGGCTGGACGAGGCCCGGTTGCGCGAGAGGCTGCGGAGCGGGGCGGCGAGCGAGCTCGGCTGACGCACTGCCCCCCGGGCGAGCGGGGGTGACGGTCGTCGGGCGTGCGCCCGCGACTCGGGGGCACGGACCCGCCGCGTCGCGGGTCCGTACCCCCGGGCTCCTAGCTAGAAGTCCTCGGCGCCGTGCGGCATCGACGGCGGTGCGGGCTTCTCCTCCTTCGGCTTCTCGGCCACCATGGCCTCGGTGGTGAGCAGCAGCCCCGCGACCGAGGCCGCGTTCTGGAGGGCCGTCCGCACCACCTTGGTCGGGTCCATGATGCCCGCCTTGATCAGGTCCTCGTACTCCTCGGTCTGCGCGTTGAATCCGAAGGCGCCCTTCGCCTCGCGCACCTTCTCGAGCACCACCGAACCGTCCTGGCCCGCATTGCGGGCGATCCAGCGCAGCGGCTCCTCGAGCGCCCGCCGCACGATGTTGACGCCCGCCTGCTCCTCGTCCTCGAGCTTGAGCGTGTCGAGCGCGCTCCGCGCCCGGAGCAGCGCCACCCCGCCGCCTGCCACGATGCCCTCCTCCACCGCCGCCCGCGTGGCGTGCATCGCGTCCTCGACGCGCGCCTTCTTCTCCTTCATCTCCACCTCGGTCGCCGCGCCGACCCGGATCACGGCCACGCCGCCCACCAGCTTCGCCAGCCGCTCCTGCAGCTTCTCGCGGTCGTAGTCCGAGGTGGTCTCCTCGATCTGCGCCCGGATCTGCTTGATGCGGCCTTCGATATCGGGCTTCTTGCCGGCGCCGTCGATGAGCGTCGTGTTGTCCTTGTCGACCACGACCCGCTTGCAGCGGCCGAGCTCCTTGAGCCCCACGTTCTCGAGCTTGAGCCCGAGCTCCTCGGCGATCATGCGGCCGCCGGTCAGGATGGCGATGTCCTCCAGCATGGCCTTCCGGCGATCCCCGAAGCCCGGGGCCTTGACGGCGCAGCACTGGAGCGTGCCGCGGATCTTGTTGACGACGAGGGTGGCCAGAGCCTCGCCCTCGACCTCCTCCGCGATCACCAGCAGCGGCTTCCCCGCGCGCGCCACCTGCTCGAGCAACGGGAGGAGGTCCTTCATCACCGAGATCTTCTTCTCGTGGATCAGGATGTAGGCATCCTCGAGCACCGCCTCCATGCGATCGGGGTCCGTGACGAAGTACGGACTCAGATAGCCGCGGTCGAACTGCATGCCCTCGACCACCTCGAGCTGCGTGTCGAGGCTCTTCGCCTCCTCGACCGTGATGACGCCCTCCTTCCCCACCTTCTCCATCGCCTCGGCGATCATGTCGCCGATGGTGCGGTCGCCGTTGGCCGACACGGTGCCGACCTGGGCGATCTCGTCCTTGCCCTTGGTCGACTTGGTGAGCTTCTTGAGCTCCTCGACGACCGCGGTCACGGCCCGGTCCACGCCACGCTTCAGGTTCATCGGGTCGTGCCCGGCCGCCACCAGCTTGGCGCCCTCGGTGAAGATCGCGCGCGCCAGCACGGTTGCGGTGGTGGTCCCGTCGCCCGCGACGTCCGAGGTCTTGGAGGCGACCTCCTTCACCATCTGCGCCCCCATGTTCTCGAACTTGTCGGGGAGCTCGATCTCCTTCGCGACCGTCACGCCGTCCTTGGTGACGGTGGGGGCGCCCCACGACTTCTCGAGCACCACGTTGCGGCCGCGGGGACCGAGGGTCACCGTGACCGCATCGGCGAGCACATTGACGCCGCGGAGCACCTTGGCCCGGGCGTCCTCGCCGAACTTCACCAGCTTCGCAGCCATACTCCGTCTCCTTCTATTGGTCAGGCCTCGATGACGCCGAGGATGTCCTCCTCGCGGAGGATCAGGTGCTCCTCGCCGTCGAGCTTGATCTCGGTACCGGCGTACTTGCCGAACAGCACCCGGTCGCCGGCCTTCACGTCGAGGGCCAGCACCTTCCCGTCCTCCTTCTTGCCCGGGCCGACCGCCACCACCTTCCCCTCCTGCGGCTTCTCCTTGGCCGTATCGGGGATGATGATGCCGCCCGCGCTCTTCTGCTCCTGCTCCTCGACGCGCCTGACGATCACCCTGTCCTGCAGAGGGCGAACCCGCATCGGCATGTGAAATGACCTCCTCCCGGGCAGGGCCGGCCGCCCGACCCCCCGGGTCCCGTGGTTTGGATGTGACTCGACCGGCGCGGCCGGGGCCGTGCCGACCGCCGCCGGGCGCAAAAATAAAATCGCGCGGCCCGCAGTCAACACCCCCCGGGGCGCCCCGGGTGCCCTTTACAGCCCCGAGGTCGCCGCACCCCGGGTTTCGCCTCCCGCAAGGTCCCGATCCAGATCGAGAGCCACGGGAGCAAGAAGGCGGCCTGACGCCGCCCGCGGGGGGTCCGGCCAGCAGTCGGACCGCCCCGGGGGCGCGCGCGCGACCGTTCGCTGCTAGGAGTCCGTCCGGGTAATCATGGCGAGCGAGGCGAACGAGCCGGGGAGCGAGAGCGGCAAGCGCAGCGACGACCGACGAGGCGTGCCTAAAGGCACGCCGCAGGAGGGAGGAGCGAGCACGCCGCTCGCAGCGTCCGGATCGTTCGCCGCAGCCACCATGATTACCTGGACTGCCTCCTAGGAGTCGCGGGCGTGCCTCCCGACCGCTTTCCCCCGGGCTTCGGGGCGGCCGTCCGGGTCTTCAACGCGGGCGACTTCTTCGCCGCCCACGAGGCCTTCGAGGAGCTGCTCGACCTGGCCGAGGGCAACGACTGCTGGCAGTGCCTGGTGGCGCTCATCCAGGTCGCCGTCGGGTATCACAAGTGCGTCTCGGGGCATCCCGGCGCGGCGCGCATGCTCGGCCTCGGGGCCGCCAAGCTGGCCCCCTTTTCCGCCGTCTTTCGCCGCCTGGCGGTGGACCGGCTCCGCCGCCGCCTGGCCGAGGACCTGGCGACCCTCGAGAGCGGGGGCTCGCTCGCCTCCCGGCTCGGATCCTCGCCCCCGCGCATCGAGATGATCCGTGAGCCGTGGAGCGCTGACTGACCCTCCCCTCAGAGCCAGCAGCAGTCGCCGGAGTGCGTGAACGGCGCGAACGGCACGTGAGCGCGGCCCCGCACCCGCCAACGGGGACCCGGGCCCGAGGCTCTTCGGACCGAAGGGCGGGGGCGCTACGCCGGCGCGGCGGCCGCGCCGTGCGCGCCGCCGCTACCCGTGCCGTTGATCGTCGGGCGCGGCGGGAGCGCGGTCGGCTCGATCATGCCGCGCTTCACCAGGTCGGCGAGCGCCATGTCGAGCGTCTGCATGCCGACGCGCTGGCCGGTCTGCATCATCGACGGGATCTGGTGGAGCTTGCCCTCGCGGATCAAGTTCCGGACGGCGGGCACGCCCACCAGGATCTCGCACGCCGCCACGCGGCCGCCGCCGCCCTTCTTCTTGACCAGCGTCTGCGCCACCACCGCCTCGAGCGACTCCGAGAGCATCGTGCGGATCTGCGCCTGCTGCCCCGCGGGGAAGACGTCGATGATGCGGTCGATGGTCTTGGGCGCGCTCGAGGTGTGCAGCGTCCCGAAGACGAGGTGCCCGGTCTCGGCGGCGGTGAGCGCGAGCGAGATGGTCTCCAGGTCGCGCATCTCGCCGATCAGGATCACGTCGGGATCCTCGCGCAGCGCGCTGCGCAGCGCGTTGGTGAACGACGCGGTGTGCGGCCCGACCTCGCGCTGGTTGACGAGGCACCGCTTGGGCGGGTGCACGAACTCGATCGGATCCTCGACCGTCAGGATGTGCGCGTCCCAGGTCTGGTTGATGACGTCGACCATCGCGGCAAGGGTGGTCGACTTGCCGGAGCCCGTCGGCCCGGTCACCAGGACGAGCCCGCGCTCGCGCGTGCAGAGCTCCTTCAGCACGGGCGGCATGTTGAGCGACTCGAGCGAGGGGATCTCGGTCGGGATGGTGCGCAGCACCGCGCCCGGCCCCCGGCTGTGCAGGAAGACGTTGACGCGGAAGCGGCCCTTGCCGGGCAGCTCGCAGGCGAAGTCGACCTCGTGCTCGTTGTTGAAGTGCGCGCGCTGACGCTCGTTCATGACCGTGTTCACCAGGCTGGTCACGCTCTCCGGCGTGAGGGCGGGGTGCTCGGTGCGCGCGAGGTCGCC